>SXVG01000099.1 GCA_005791685.1 Methylotenera sp.
CGGCACCGCCGCCGAAGTCACGCCTATCCGCGAATTAGACCGTCGCAGCATAGGCAACGGCACTGCTGGCCCGATTACCAAACAATTACAAAAAATGTACTTTGATGCCGTGACCGGCAAATCGGCTAAACACGCCGATTGGTTAACCTTGGTGTAGTCCATGACGAGCCCAACACCCATAGTAGTGACCGCCCACGATTTGCCTTTGCATTGCCCTAGCGATGCGGTGGCGCTGTGGTCGTCGCACCCACGGGTTTTTTTGGATGTCGCTCAAACCGGACAGGCAACTTGCCCTTACTGTGGCACAGCCTACCAACTCAAGGCCGGTGAGGTGCTTGCCCATCATTAAGCACAGGCACGGGGTTGGCAATATTCCGCGCCCAATTTAAGGATAGCCATGTTTACATTGACGCTTAGCCTAGATTCTGTCGCCCTATACGCTGTTAGCGCCAGTCTGCTGACCTTGCTTTTGGTGGCCCTACTGGTGTACACCCGCCGTAAGAAAATAATGCTGGCGCAAACGAAAATCATCGATTTTGTCAGCGAATATTTTTTAAACACCGGCATAGAAGTCCTGGTAAGCTGCTTTCAAGACCCACTGACAAAAAACTTCCAGGTGCAGATAGAGTCGGCCCCTTTAAAACGGTTTCGCTTTTCCCATATGCTGGAGGGCAATTTAATCGCGCACATTGCCCGCATTACCGGTGAAAAGGTAGACAAAATTTATTGGCGCTTCCCGGTACCTGCCCAAAATGACGCCCTATTCAGTGAAAAAAACAGCGCCTTAGCACAAGACGACCCGTATCTTTTTGAAATGCGCAGCGCCACCACCGACGGCTATACCGTCACGGAAATCCCCGCCGAAAAAACCGGCAATGGCAACTAAAAAGTACTCACCTCAGCGGCTTGCCCCCACAAACTAGCCATCACCGCCGGCGCATCCGCCGCCGCACTGTTAGTCCAAAAACGAACTTGCCCGGCCTGATTGACTGCTGACAATAAACCCACTTCCGCTAAGCGAGTTTTTAACTGCTTAGCCACCGCCGCTCCAGTATCGACCAAAACCACCTTGGGACCCAGCACCTCGCTAATCAGCGCGCGCACAAAAGGATAATGGGTGCAACCCAAGACCACGGTGTCGACCCCCTCGGCCAACAAAGGCGCACAAAATTTCACCAGCAACTCACGCGTCGTTTGGCTGGCCACTTCCCCGCGCTCTATGCACTCCACTAAGCCTGGGCAAGCTTGCGTAACCACCTCCACATTGCGACCATGGCTTTCCAGCAAGGCGGCAAATTGCGCGCTTTGCAGCGTGCCTACCGTCGCCAATATGCCTATGATGCCATTTTTACTGGCCTCCGCCGCCGGCTTGACCGCTGGCTCCATGCCAATAATGGGCAGGCTGTATTTTTCACGCAGGGCATCAATGGCGGCAGCGGTGGCGGTATTGCAAGCCACCACCAGCACCTTTGCCCCCTGGGCGATTAAAAAATCGGCGATAGCAAAGCAACGTGCTTGAATTTCCGCCACGCTCTTATTGCCGTACGGCGCATAACGACTGTCGGCCACGTACAGCAAATGCTCATGCGGCAACAAAGTCCGTATGTGTTTCAATACAGAAACCCCCCCCACGCCTGAATCAAACACGCCTATAGGCCCACTGGAAAGGGCTTTTTTGCTAGCAATGTTATTCGGTGCAGTCATGGCATGGGCGTCATCAGTTACAATGTTTGCATTATAGACGATAGCAAACCCCTGCTGGCAAGGACACGCATCATGGCAAACAGACTGAGTAAAATTTATACCCGCACCGGCGATGATGGCAGCACTGGCTTAGGCGATGGCAGCCGAATTAATAAGGACAGCTTACGGGTAGACGCCATGGGCGACGTGGATGAGCTCAATTCCATCATAGGCATCATGCTAACCGAGAACCTGCCCGACAAACTGCTCAGTCAGCTCACACAAATTCAGCACGATTTATTTAATCTAGGCGGCGAAATCTGCATACCTGGCCACCGCATCTTGCAACAAGTACGCATTCAAGATTTAGAAGCCCAGATAGACGCATACAACGAAAACCTAGCACCCCTCAAAGAATTCATTCTGCCCGGTGGCAGCAAAGCCGCTGCTTACTGCCACTTAGCCCGTACCGTTTGTCGGCGCGCTGAACGCAAACTGGTGGAACTGCATAGGAAGGAAAACCTCAGCCCACTCTCTTTGCAGTATTTAAATCGATTGTCGGATTTACTCTTCGTCATGTGCCGCATAATTAATCAAGCGGCAGGCGTGCCTGACGTCATGTGGAAAAATGAACGTGGCCGAATTTAAGTTATAATCCGGCCATGATTAAAAAACTGCTAGATCGAATTTTTAAAAGCAAACACGCTCCATCCATCGCGCACGCCAGTTCGACCACCCACCCACCGCACAAAGCCCAGCAACGGTCAAAATTAAGCGCGAAAAGTGCCCACAAACACGTCGACGGCCCACATCATGGCGCATTAAGCATTGCCCACAAAACCCACAAAATAGATCGCGATTTACTCAGCAATGCCGCCCTAAAAACCACAGAAGGCTTACATAAAGCCGGCTTTGAGGCCTACATTGTTGGCGGCGCGGTGCGCGATTTGCTGCTTAATCGCCGCCCTAAAGACTTCGACGTGGCCACCGATGCCACCCCCGAACAAGTCAATCGCATTTTTAGACGCTCACGTCTGATAGGCAAACGCTTTAGGTTGGTACACGTTTTATTCGGTGACGAAACCATAGAAGTGTCTACATTTCGCGGTAGCCACCTCGAGGCCGCCGGCGATGCCAAAGTCAGCGACTCGGGGCGCATTATCCGTGACAATGTGTTTGGCTCCATCGTTGACGATGCACTACGCCGCGACTTTACCGCTAACGCCTTGTATTACAATCCGGCCAGTCAAGAGATCTTGGATTTTCATAACGGTTATGCCGACATTAAGGCCGGCATACTGCGCATCATAGGCAAGCCAGAAACGCGCTACGCCGAAGACCCGGTACGCATGTTGCGCGCTGTGCGACTGTCAGCCAAACTGGGGCTAAACATTGAAGCCAGTAGCCAAGCCCCCATAGCTAAAATGGCCAATTTATTAGAAGACGTACCGCCTAGTCGCTTGTTTGACGAAATGCTCAAGCTGTTTTTATCTGGCCACGCCATGGAAAGCGTGGCGGCACTTCGCGCCCAACATTTGCACCACGGCTTACTGCCTATGCTCGATGTCGTGCTCGAACAACCCATGGGTGAGCGTTTCGTTATGCTGGCTTTACAAAATACCGACGAGCGCATTTTGGCAGGCAAATCGGCCAACCCCAGCTTTCTCTTTGCCAGCTTACTCTGGCATGAAATGTTGGTCGCCTGGGAAAACCATAAAAAAGACGGCCAGCATGCTATCCCAGCCCTGCACTTAGCCACATCCGAAGTGATTGCCAGCCAGGCCGAGAAGCTGGCGATACACAATCGTTACACCGCCACCATGCGAGAAATTTGGGGCTTGCAACCACGCTTCGAACAACGTGCCGGCAAACGCCCGTTCGCCTTACTCACTCACCCACGCTACCGTGCCGGCTATGACTTTTTATTACTGCGCTGCGCCTCTGGCGAACTACCCATGGAACTGGGTGAGTGGTGGACAACTTTCGCCAATGCCGACGGTGAGGCGCGCACGGCCATGTTGCAAGCGGATAGCACGCCTAAAAAGCGTAGAAAAAGACCCCGTAAAAAAACCACGGCCATTACTCCTGAGTAAGCAAGCCCCAGCACCATGGCAACCGCTTACATCGCGCTCGGCAGCAATCTAGACCATCCCGTTGGGCAAGTACAGTCGGCCATCCAAGCCATCGCCAGCTTGCCCAATTGCCAATTAATCAAGCAATCCTCGCTGTATGAAACCACGCCGGTAGACTGCCCAGAGCAGAACATGGAACCGGTCCCCAACTTCATCAACGCCGTGCTAGAAGTGAGCACGGCCATGCCCCCTCACGCCCTACTGGCGGCGCTACACGCCATCGAACATGCCGCAGGTCGTAAGCGACCCTATGTTAATGCCCCGCGTGTGCTCGATTGCGACTTACTGCTGTACGATGACTTGGTCGTAAACGACAGCAAGCTCACCTTGCCCCACCCACGCATGCACAATCGCGGTTTTGTTTTATTGCCTTTATTTGAAATCGCCGCGCATTTATCCATAGCAAATCATGGCAAAATAGCAACATTGATTCAGCAACAGCAATTTACCGGTATACAACGGCAGGCATAAGCTCACATGAGTATTTTTAACAAATTTCCTTACATCGTCATTGAGGGGCCCATAGGTTGCGGAAAAACCACCTTGGCGCAAATGTTAGCGGACACTTTTCCGGTCGATTATTTGTCTGAAAAAGCCCAGGCCAATCCATTCTTACCGCGTTTCTATCAAGATCCGCAACGCTATGCACTGCCCACCCAGTTGTTCTTTTTATTCCAACGCGCCAACCAAATTGCCGATTTAAATCAACGCGACATGTTTGCCAAACCCATCGTTGCGGATTTTTTCTTGGACAAAGACCCCATCTTTGCCCGCCTCAATTTGAACGATGAAGAATACGCGCTGTACCACCAAATCTACCAGCACTTGCAATTAAAAGCACCCAAGCCTGACTTGGTCATCTACCTGCAAACGCCAGTAGACGCGCTAATGGATCGCATAGAGGAACGCAACGTCAGTTATGAACTGGAAATTCGGCGCGACTACATTGAGGGCCTAGCCAACGCCTACAGCGAGTTTTTTCATGACTACACCACCTCACCGGTGCTCATAGTGAATAATAAAAAACTTAATATCTTAAAAAATCCAGGCGCATTGGATTTATTGCTGTCGCGTATTTTGCAAATTAAAGGTCAGCGCGAATTCTTTAATCCTAATTTCGATTAAGTCCCAAGCCGTTTACCATGACATTAAATGATCTCGAAAAATTAGCACAAAGTGGCGAAAAAATCGCCATGCTGACCTGCTATGACGCCAGCTTTGCCAAACTGATGGAATTGGCCAAGGTAGACATGTTGTTGGTCGGCGACTCACTGGGCATGGTCTTGCAAGGCGCAGAAAACACCCTCAATGTCAGCATGCACCACATGACTTACCACACCAAAAGCGTGGCCGCTGGCGCGCCTAACACTGTCATCATGGCCGACATGCCGCTCGGCAGCTACGAACACGACGATGAAGCGGCTTACAAGAATGCCGAATGGTTGATCCGCTCGGGTGCCCATATCGTTAAAATTGAAGGCGGCGGCAGCAAAGTCAAAACCGCCCGTTATTTAGTCGATAGAGGCATACCGGTCTGTGCGCATTTAGGCTTTACCCCGCAATCGGTCAACCAATTAGGCGGCTATAAAATTCAAGGTAAAACCGACGAGAGCGCCGCCCACATTATGGCCGACGCGCTGGCCATGAGTGAAGCCGGGGTGAGTTTTATCCTACTGGAAATGGTGCCGGCCGCACTGGCCAAAAAAATCAGCGCCGGCATACACACCCCCACCATAGGCATAGGCGCTGGCGTGGATTGCGCCGGTCAAGTGTTGGTCATCCAAGACCTGCTGGGCATCTACACCGGGGTCGCCACTAAAAATCCCAGCGATTTTAAAACCCCGCGCTTTGTAAAAAATTTCTTAAGCGAAACCAACAGCATACAAAGCGCCGTAGCTCAGTACGTCAGCGCCGTTAAAGACAAAACCTTCCCCGCCGCCGAACACAGTTACTGATGCAAATTATCCACACCGTCAAGCAATTGCGTCTTGCCTTGCAAGGCCAAAGCCCTATCGCTTTTGTGCCTACCATGGGCAATTTGCATGCCGGACACCTAGACTTGGTAAATCTAGCCAAACAGCAAGCTGCCTGCGTCGTGGTCAGTATTTTTGTCAATCCCTTGCAATTTGGCGCCAACGAAGACTTGGCCAGCTACCCGCGCACCTTGGCTGCCGATTGCGAAAAGCTTGCAGCCGCTGGCGCCAGCATCGTCTTTGCCCCCACGGTGGCAGAAATGTACCCGGACTTTGATGGGCAAAATCTCAATCAAAGTCTGACCGTACAATTACCCGCCATGGCCAATGACTTATGTGGCGCCAGTCGCCCCGGCCATTTTGCAGGCGTGGCCACCGTGGTGCTTAAATTGTTTAACATCGTCCAGCCACAGGTGGCGGTATTCGGCAAAAAAGATTTTCAGCAACTGTTGATCATCAAAGAATTGGTCAAACAATTTAATTTACCCATCCAAATCATCGCGGCTGATACTGCACGTGAAGCCAGCGGCCTAGCCATGAGTTCGCGCAATGGCTATTTAAGCAGCGCGGAAAAAGTACAAGCCAACCAATTGCATGCCACACTGCAAACGCTGGTCGAACAAATCAAACTTGGTCCTAAAGATCTGGATTTCTCCGCGCTGGAAAAACAAGCCGCGCATACCCTGCAAACGCAAGGCTGGCAGGTAGATTACGTGGCCATACGCTCGGCCACCAGCTTAAAGGCTGCCAGCGCCCAAGAGCAAGAATGGGTGGTCTTAGCCGCCGCCAAATTAGGTGCGACCCGACTTATCGATAATATAAGCTTTAAACTTTAAGCCGGATATTTTGCCATGTCGGCATCCTTGGCATGAATTTACCATTGGAACAAAGGCTTATAAGGACTATAATGCATTCCCTTTTGAAAATAGGTTAACTCGCATGCAAAGAACCATGCTCAAATCTAAATTGCACCGCGTGCATGTCACGCACAGCGAACTCGAATACGAAGGCAGCTGTGCCATCGACGAGACCTTGCTGGATGCGGCTGACATTAAAGAATACGAACAGATCCACATATACAACATCACCAATGGTGAGCGCTTTAGCACCTATGCCATTCGCGCTGAGCGCCATTCCGGCATCATTTCCGTCAACGGCGCGGCCGCGCATAAAGCCGCACCGCAAGACCTCATCATCATTGCAAGTTACGCCAACTACCAAGCCATAGAATTGGAAAATTACGCTCCAAAACTGGTCTATGTGGACCAGCAAAACCGCATCGCATCTCAACGTAACGCCATACCTGCACAGGCCGCTTAATGACAACAGAATTAGACCCAAACAAATCCGACGCCAATTATTTAGAAGGACTGAAACTGGCTGTGGTGGACGCCATTGAAGACATTAAAGGCTTTGATATCAACGTCATGGATGTACGTAAATTGACTTCCATGACCAGCTACATGATAGTGGCCAGCGCCACGTCCAGCCGTCAAGCCAAAGCCATCGCCGACAATATCCGTGAAAAACTGAAAGAAAAAGGCTACGCCATACGCGGCACCGAAGGTGAAAAAGAAGGTGAATGGGTGTTGGTTGATTTAAACGACATCGTCGCCCACATCATGGTGCCCGCTACCCGTGCTTACTACAACCTAGAACAACTGTGGGGTGAGGCCGAAACGCGTCGCGGTCACATCAAAGCCGACCACAATTAAGCCAGAAGCCCACTGCTCATCAGGGTTTTAGCCAGCAGATTAAGGATGTAAGCATTGAAACTGCGCATTATCTCGGTTGGCCACAAAATGCCCCAGTGGGTTGAAACAGCTTGCCTAGAATACACCAAGCGCATGCCACGCGAACTGGGCCTAGACATCATCGAAATCAAGCCGGAAAAACGCGCTGCCGGCAACAACACCGAAAACATCCAAGCCATAGAAGCCAAACGTATTATCGAAGCCATCGGCAAAGACTATTGCGTGGCCTTGGACGAACGTGGCGTGGAAGTGAGCACCTTGCAATTGGCCGATAAATTACGTGATTGGCAAAACCATGGACGCGATATCGCCTTGGTCATAGGCGGTGCCGATGGTCTGCACGCCAGCGTTAAACAAAAAGCCGATTGGCTATGGGCTTTATCCAAACTCACCCTACCGCACGCCATGGTGCGCGTGCTGTTAGCCGAGCAACTCTACCGCGCCCATACCGTCATCAGCAATCATCCTTACCACCGCGAATAAGCATGGCCACCGTCCCATACGACAAAGCCTTAGTTTGGTTTAGACGCGACCTGCGTGACTACGACCAGGCTGCGCTCTATCACGCCCTTAAATCCGCCAACCAGGTTTACTGTGTATTTGTCTTTGATAGCGACATACTGGACCTGCTCAAGAACAAGGCCGACCGCCGCGTCGAATTTATTTGGCTGGCGGTGAGCGAACTCAAAACCGCCTTACAAAAACAGGGTGGCGACTTAATGGTTTTACACGGCCGTGCCAGCGATGAAATACCCGAATTAGCCAGCCAATTGCAAGTCGATGCGGTGTTCTGCAACCACGACTACGAACCCGCCGCCATACACCGTGACGCAAAGGTGGCCGCGCGCTTACAGGAAGAAAACCGCGCTTTTCACCATTACAAAGATCAGGTGATCTTTGAAAAAGACGAAGTGCTCACCCTGGCTGGCAAACCTTACGGCGTGTTCACCCCTTATAAAAATGCTTGGCTAAAAAAAATCAACGATTTTTACCTGCAGCCTTACCCGGTCGACGCCTATTTAAAAAACTTAGCCAAAACGACCCCGCCTAAGCCCCTACCCAGCTTAACCAGCTTAGGCTTTAAACCCACCAACCTTAGCGAGCTGGGCATTAAAACCGGCATGCAAGGTGGCTTGGCTTTGTTTGACGACTTTAAAAATCGTATGGCAAATTACCAAGAAGCACGCAATTTTCCGGCCGTCAAAGGCGTGTCCTATTTGTCGGTGCATTTGCGCTTCGGCACCGTGTCCATCCGCCACTTAGCGCGCAGTGCCCTGCATGAAGCCAATGCGGGTGCGCAAACTTGGTTAAGCGAGCTGATATGGCGGGATTTTTATGCGCAAATCTTACACCACCATCCGCAATTGGCGGCGGGCCACGCTTACAAAACTGAATTTCAAAACCTGGCTTTCAGCAATGATGGCGCATTGTTTCAAGCTTGGTGTGAGGGCCGTACTGGCTACCCATTGGTAGATGCCGCCATGCGCCAACTTAACAGCAGCGGTTTTATGCACAACCGTTTACGCATGATAGTCGCCAGCTTTTTAGTTAAAGATTTATTGATCGATTGGCGTTGGGGTGAGCGTTATTTCGCTGAACAATTAATTGATTTTGACTTCAGCGCCAATAACGGTGTCTGGCAATGGGCGGCCAGCACAGGCTGCGATGCCCAACCGTGGTTTAGAATTTTCAACCCGATTACGCAAAGCGAGCGTTTTGACCCTAACGGTAAATTCATACGCCGTTACGTACCCGAGTTGGCTACGTGCAACGACCGAGAAATCCATGCGCCTTGGTTAATTGCCAGCCACCGACTGCAAGCACTCAATTTACGCATAGGCATAGACTATCCAGCGCCGTTGGTTGACCATGCCACACAACGTGCATTGGCACTTGCGCTCTACAAAGGCAGCTAACCCTCACATCCGCGCAAAGTGCAGGGGTGTGCCAAGTCAGCCCAATTTATTGGCAATAAAACAACAATCCTGTGGCAAAAAGCCCAAAAGGCTAGACAACCCAGACCCGCTCGGTTAAAGTAGTGACAGTTAAAAGCGGGGGCTTTCTCATTTAAAACGTACGCTTATTGCACTAAAGAGTAGCCTCGATTAAGGGTAGGAAAGATGCAAAATAAGATTAGCCATTACACCAAGAATTTCGTCATCATGGCGAGCCTAGTTATGCTATCGGCTTGCGCCACAGCAACCAATAAAGACCCGCTGGAAGGCATGAACCGCGGTATCTATAAATTCAATGATGTCGCCGACAAGGCGCTCATTAAACCGGTCGCCACCGTCTACCAAAAAGTCACCCCCGCACCAATACGCAAAGGCATCAATAACTTCTTTGATAACTTAAGCTCCATCACCACGATTTTTAATGATTTATTGCAATTTAAATTTGCCCATGCCTTGAATGATGCGGGCCGCTTTGTCATTAATAGCACGGTGGGTATCGCCGGCTTTTTCGACGTGGCGAGCATGGACAATGTGCCTAAACACAAAGAAGATTTTGGCCAAACCTTAGGCCATTGGGGGATGAGCGACGGCGCTTACTTGGTGCTGCCTATCCTAGGCCCATCCAGCTTACGTGACACCACGGGCTTGGTATTCGATTTAGCCACCACCGACCCGATAGCGTACGCACATAGAAAAGGCGACGTGCGCTTGCACAATCAACTGCGCGCAGGCCAACTCATAGACAAACGTACGGAACTACTCACCGCGACCGACTTGATAGATGAAGCGTCTTTAGACCCTTACGCCTTCACACGTGACGCCTACTTGCAACGTCGCGCAAGCTTGGTACAAGACGGCTTGGTCCCAGAAGAATTCATTAAAGACGACTACGAATAAGCTTGCGAGTAGGCCGCACCAGTGGCTTACTCGCAGGCCACGGTCATGCGCTCAATTAAAATTGAGCCCACTTGTTTCGACCCCTGCACCAACACATCCGAACCGATGCCAACTATGGCTTGCAACATATCGCGCATATTGCCGGCAATGGTGATTTCCTCCACGGCGTGCACAATCACCCCGTTCTCCACCCAAAAACCCGCGGCCCCTCTGGAGTAATCGCCGGTAACGGCATTCACACCACTGCCCAATAACTCGGTGACCAACAAACCCGTGCCCATTTGCTTGAGCAGGCCAGCAAAATCGTTAGGGCCAGATTGCACCAGCAAATTGTGGTTACCTCCGGCATTGCCTGTGCTTTGCATGCCCAGTTTACGTGCCGAATAACTGCCCAAGACGTAGCCTTGCAAGACGCCGTCTTTGACCAATTGCCTAGCCTTGGTGGCCACACCCTCGCTGTCAAACGGGCTGCTGGCTAGGCCTTTTGCTAGGTGCGGGTCCTCGACTATATTGAGTAATGGGCTGGCAATTTTCGTGCCTAAGCTATCCAATAAAAAAGACGATTTACGGTACAAGCTACCGCCGGAAATAGCGTTAATGAGCGTGCCTATTAAGCCGCTCGCCAAGGGCGCCTCAAATAGCACTGGCACTTGGCAAGTGCGGATTTTTCTTGAGTGCAGGCGACGCAGCGTGCGCTCACCGGCGATGCGCCCTATGTCGTCCGCCGACTGCAAATCACTGGCGGCACGGGCGGTGCTGTACCAATAATCCCGTTGCATGCTGTCGCCCGCTTCGGCTATCACCGAGCAACTAATGCCATGCCGCGAACTCGGGTAACCGCCGGTAAAGCCATGGCTATTGCTGTAAGCAAAGTAGCCTTCGCCGGTAGAAACGTTAGCCCCTTCCGAATTCGTAATGCGTTTATCCACGGCAAAAGCCGCCGCTTCACAGTCTCTAGCCATCACAATGGCTTCATCAACAGAAATGGGCCAAGCATGATGCAGCTGCAAATCCGGCACATCGGTGGCCATCAACTCGGCATCGGCCAAACCGCAATACGCATCTTTTGCCGTGTACTTAGCAATATCGCAAGCTGCTACCACTGTGTCTTGCAAGGCGGTCAGGCTTAAATCGGAAGTGCTGGCATGGCCTTTTTGTTGACCGAAAAAGACCGTGACCGACAGGCCTTTATCACGGTTGTATTCGATATTCTCAACTTCATGCAAGCGCACCGACACATTCTGCCCCATGCTTAAACTGACTTCCGCCTCAGCCGCGCTCGCACCCTGCTTTTTGGCAAGCTTAAGCACGTCCTGCGACATCTGTTTGATTTCATCTAAACTGTAACTAAAGCCTGTGTTAACCATGCGCTGTCCATTGTGAATGTTGCTGTGCGTGTTTATACCCTGTCGGTCTAAAGGCCGACCTACGTAGGATAGCAAGGTCGGCCTTTAGGCCGACAGCACCAAACCAGTAAGGCTGATATAATACCGCAACATGAAAGCCAAAAAGACAAACACCGGTATTGATTTTAGTTACGACGCCAATCTAGCCTCAAAATTAAACACCGAAGAACCCATCAGCAAAACCCAGCTCAAAGCCGAGGCGGATGATCAGCAAGCGCTGGGCGTGCGCCTAACCGAGCTGCCTAAAGACAAGCTACTTAAATTAGACCTGCCAGAAGCCGTACTCACGGCCGTTTTGGACAGCAAAAAGATTACTGCTAACGGTGCCATACGCCGGCATAAACAATACCTAGGGCGCCTCATGCGCGACCTAGACAATGCCCCCATACTGGAGCAATTGGCGCGCTGGGATGGCAAAAACAGTGCGGAAAATGCCTATTTTCATGGCTTAGAACGTTGGCGCGACCGCATCATTAAAGAGGCCAATGCCCTATCGGAATTCATCGCGCTCTACCCACAAACCGACATCCAACAATTGCGCACCTTGGCACGCAATGCACAAAAAGAATCGGCTGCCGGAAAACCGCCAAAAAGCAGCCGAGAACTCTTTAAGCTGTTACGTGACGTAACCCAAGCCACTCAAGAAAACAGCGACGCCGACGATGACCAGCGTGAGCCTAACAACCTAAGCTAAGCCTGATAAGAAACGCATCATGGAAAACACCGCCAGCATCTTGCAAGCCAAAGAATTACTCCTGTTACTGGGCCTTATTTTAGGCGTGGGCACCGCCAGTGGCTTTCTTGCTCGCCTGTTAAAAATACCCGACGTCGTGCTATTTTTAATCGCTGGCATGTTGCTTGGCAGCGCAGGCTTAGGACTGATAGAGGTGAAAGTGGATTCCACTTTAAATCAATTATTATTGATTTTTGGTTCTTGCTACATCTTGTTTGACGGTGGCGCCAGCGTGCGTTTGAATGTATTAAAAAGCGTGTGGCCTAGCTTGCTGTCTTTGGCTACTTTGGGCGTATTAATCAGTGCCGCGGTCACCGCCGTTGCCGCCCAGTATTTTCTGCACCTGCCTTTCATTTTCGCCTTATTATTGGGCGCAGTGATTGCTTCCACCGACCCAGCCACCTTGGTGCCGGTGTTCAAACAAGTCAAAGTACGAGCCAAAGTCGCGCAAACCGTCATGAGCGAATCGGCTTTTAACGATGCCATGGGGGCGATTTTAACCTTTGCGGTATTGGGCATCGCCTTATCAGGTGGTGACTACGCTATTGGTGACGGATTAATCTCATTGTTGCAACAATCACTACTGGGCATCATGGGTGGCGCCCTATTGGGCTATTTAGCCGCCTTGTTAATTGCCCATGAAAAACTCAGCTTCTTAGCCGAATACGCCCCACTGGTAACCCTCATGGCTGTCGCCGCCGCTTACCTGGGCGTGGACATGCTGCATGCCAGTGGCTTTATGGCGGTGTTTGTATTTGGCATGGTATTGGGCAATAAAGACTTGCTGGGCTTTAACATGCCGGTAGCAGAAGCTCGTAAATTAGACGACTTCGTGCTCACCACCTCGCTCATTATGCGTATTTTCATTTTTATCTTGCTCGGCTCACAAGTCAATTTTGCGCTATTGCAACAGTATTTTTGGGGTGCACTGGCCGTGGTCGTCGCCTTTATATTTCTGTCCAGACCTTTGGTGGTATTCGCTTGCACCCTGCCTAACCGCCAGGCCAAGTGGACCTTTAAAGAGCTGTTGTTTATGTGCTGGACGCGTGAAACCGGCGTCATTCCTGGCGCCTTAGCCGGCATGCTGGTCGGCATGCAAGTGCCTTACAGCGACGTCATCGCATCGGTCACGTTCATGGCTATTTTGCTGACGATATTATTGCAAGCCCCCAGCACCCGATGGCTGGCTCAAAAACTCGATCTGCTTGAAGATTAAATCGCCAGTTCCTTAGTGACGCGCGTTCAGGGCCACGTTGACTTTTATCAGCTCACCGTTGCGTTGTAATTCTATCGCCACCGTTTGACCGGCATAGCGTTTTACTGCCGCAAACAAATCGTCAGGCTTGTTGAGCGTTAGCTCGCCTATTTTCAACAAGCTGTCGCCTTTAATAATATGGGCTTGTGCAGCAGGCGAACCTTTGATCACCGCAAGAATTTTTAAGCCTGGTTCCGCTTGCGGCTTGTCATCTTCACCGCCAGCCACTTTCACCAATTTAATCACGTGCACGCCCAATACTGGCGTCGGTAATTTAGCCCAATAACTGGCGTAATAATTGTACACAGTGGGCTCTTCCAGCAAGTCTTTTTCGTCTATCTCAGCACCGGTTTTAGCTGCCTCTTTGATTAAATCAAATTTAGCGCTGCCGGTTTTAGCCGAGCCGTATTTACGATAAACCAACACCGTGTCGGCTTTAATGCTTTTACCCAACTGCAAGGCACCGTCTACCGGGGCATCCGTGCCAGAAAAGCCGCTTGAGCCCATCAGATCATAACCATCTTCCAACATGCTGATATTGTCTTCGTCTTTGTGACGACTCAAATACATTTTGGTGTCTGGCTGAGCACTTAAGGATTTAAGCTGACTGGTATTTTGCGCTTGGTAATGCTTGGCGTAGGGATTGGCCTCAGCTGCCATCAAGGGCCGGCTAAGCAAAAGCGTGCCTACACTTAACAACACCAGCAACATGCATTTTTGCTTGGTAAAAAAAGTGAATTTAAGCGCCGACGGGATCAATAAATTAATGGCATGGGTGCGCATGGGGAAATCCTTTAATGTGGGTGATGGTATGATTAAGCCTTAAAGCTTGCTTACTGACAGACATATGACAAAAGAATTCATTAAAATTGGTTTGGTTTCCATTAGCGACCGCGCCAGCCAAGGCGTATACCCCGATTTAGGCCTGCCGGCCTTGCAAAGCTGGTTAGAATCGGCGGTCATTAACCCAATCACCTTCGTGCAACGCTTAATCGCCGACGAGCAAGCCGACATTGAAGCCACCTTGATTGAGTTGGTAGATGTGGAACACTGCCACCTCATTTTAACCACCGGCGGCACCGGCCCAGCCTTGCGCGACGTCACTCCAGAAGCCACCTTAGCCGTGGCAAACAAGGTCATGCCAGGTTTTGGCGAACAAATGCGCCAAATCAGCCTGCACTTTGTGCCCACCGCTATTCTATCCCGGCAAGTGGCGGTGATACGCAAGCAATCCTTAATCATTAATTTACCCGGCCAACCCAAAGCCATTGCACAAACCTTGGCCGGCCTAAAAGACCAGCACGGCCAACAGACCGTGCACGGCATATTTGCCGCCGTGCCTTATTGCTTAGACCTGATCGGTGCGCCTTACATGAGCACCAACGAGGCTGTTGTGGCGGCGTTTAGACCCAAATCAGCCAGCAAGTCTACGGCCTAACAACATGTCCGAATTTGATGTCATACGCCAGTATTTCACCCGTGCGCCGCAGCACAGCGAGCTGGGTGTGGGTGACGATGCCGCACTAATCCGCGTTGGCGCTAACATGGAATTGGCCGTATCCGCCGACATGCTGGTGGCCGGCACGCATTTTTTTGCCGACGCCGATCCCTACCAATTAGGCTGGAAAGCCTTAGCGGTCAATTTGTCGGACATGGCGGCCATGGGCGCCCAGCCTAAATGGGCCACTTTGGCCATCGCCTTACCCAACATTGATCACGCTTGGCTTGCCGAATTCTCGCACGGCCTGTTTGCCTGTGCGGATAAATTTGGCGTCGATTTAGTCGGCGGCGACACCACCCGTGGACCACTCACCATCAGCGTGCAAATCATGGGCGAAGTGCCAACCGGCCATGCCTTAAAACGCAGCGGAGCCAAACCGCTTGATGACATTTGGGTGTCTGGCCCACTAGGCCTAGCGGCTTTGGCGCTGGCGCAACTACAAGGCCAAGCCAGCTTGAATGCAGCCGACTTCAAACGCTGCAGTAGCGCCTTGCACAGCCCGCAACCGCGCGTGGCATTGGGCTTGGCCTTGCGCTCACTGGCCAACAGCGCAATCGACATCTCCGACGGTTTGTTAGCCGATTTGAGCCACATTTTGCAGGCCAGCCAATTGGGTGCCGAACTGCATTTGTCGCAATGGCCGCAGGCCTGCCATTGGCCAGAAGCCGCTGGGCTAGACTCGGCTAGCCAAGCCAAATTACTATTAAGTGGCGGCGACGACTACGAACTGTGTTTTACCGCACCTAAAGCCGTGCACGACAAACTGCTGCAATTAGGCAAAAACCTAGGCCTGGATTTATGCTGCCTAGGGATGATCACCGAGGACCCAAACTTGGTCGTGCATGGATTAGACAATGCTATCTTAGACATCAAGGAGCTCGGCTTTGACCACTTCAAATAAACCCAGTGTGCCATTCCTGTTGCAACACCCGGCGCACTTCTTTGCCTTAGGCCTAGGCAGTGGCTTAGCAAAAAAAGCCCCAGGCACGTTTGGTAGCTTGGTCGGCCTGCCGTTTTTTTGGCTGATTGCCACTTACGCCTTGAGCACGCAATTGACCATCATCGCCGCCCTATTTATTCTTGGTATTTATTTCTGTAGCGTTACCAGTGACGCGCTGGGCGTGCCTGATCACGGCAGCATCGTTTGGGATGAAATTGTCGCCATGATGTTGGTGCTAACCATCACACCCAATCAATGGCAGTGGACGGTTTTAGCATTTTTGCTGTTCCGCTTATTCGATATATGGAAACCTTACCCGATACGCCAATTGGACCAGCAATTCAAAAACGGCTTAGGCGTGATGCTGGATGATTTACTGGCCGCCGGCTACGCCATGCTGGTTTTATTGGTGTTGATGCACTTTGTTTGATCGAAAAGCGTCTCTGTGGTGAAGATTTTAAAGTGGAATTCCGTTATCTAGGATAGTTAAGCATGGAAAAAGCATTAAATAACCTAGCCGAGCAACTCGGTGGCTTACTGCTAGCCCGTGGACTGACATTAAGCCTGGCTGAATCGTGCACCGGCGGCCTGTGCGCGGAAATCATCACACGCGTGGCCGGCAGCTCGGCTTGGTTTGAATGCGCCGTCGTCAGCTACAGCAACGCCAGCAAAGTCAGCCTGCTAAAAGTGTCCAGCGACAGCTTAGATAGATTTGGCGCAGTCAGCGAACAAACCGCCGTGGAAATGGTAAGCGGCGTGATGGCAATAAGTGGCAGCCAATTAAGCGCAGCGGTCACCGGTATTGCGGGGCCCAGCGGTGGTTCGGACGCCAAACCGGTGGGCACGGTTTGCTTTGCTTGGGCGGCGAAAAATCAAGCGCCACGCAGCACAACGGTGCAGTTTAACGGTAGCCGCCAAGAAATTCGCCAGCAATCGGCAAAAACCCTCATTGAAGGGCTGATTGCACTTACTTTAAGCCTTGATTTATGAAATAATTACAGGCTGTTAAACGCAATCAAACCCACATAAAACTCAGAGGCAAATCATCATGGACGACAACAAAAGCAAAGCACTTGCCGCCGCATTAGCGCAGATAGAAAAGCAATTCGGCAAAGGGTCCATCATGCGTATGGGTGATGGCAGCATAGGCGAAGACGTGCAAGCGGTGTCGACTGGCTCCTTGGGCCTAGACATTGCCTTAGGCA
>SXVG01000100.1 GCA_005791685.1 Methylotenera sp.
CATCGTCAACGTCACGCCGTTTGAACCGGAGTGGGAAGGCTACGTCACCTTGGAATTTAGCAACACCACGCCCTTACCTGCAAAAATTTATGCCAACGAAGGCTGCGCGCAAGTGCTGTTCTTTGAAGCCGACGCAGACGACGTGTGTGAAACCAGCTATAAAGACCGTGGCGGCAAATACCAAGGCCAAGTTGGCGTCACCTTACCCAAGATTTAATTTTAGGAAATCCAGCCATGAAGTTTCGCTTTCCTGTCGTCATCATAGACGAAGATTTTCGCTCAGAGAACTCTTCTGGCTTGGGCATACGCATGCTGGCCAAAGCCATTGAAGCCGAGGGCTTTGAGGTGTTAGGTGTCACCAGTTATGGCGACCTCACCTCTTTTGCGCAACAGCAAAGCCGCGCTTCAGCATTCATCTTGTCCATAGACGACAACGAATTCATAGAAGAAAACCACGACGCATTGGACAACTTACGTAAGTTTGTCGATGAAATTCGTTACCGCAATGAAGAAATACCCATCTTCTTACACGGCGAAACGCGCACCTCACGCCACATTCCCAATGAAATTTTGCGTGAGCTGAACGGCTTCATCCACATGTACGAAGACACGCCGGAATTCGTCGCGCGCTACATATTGCGCGAAGCCCGCACCTACCTAGACAGCCTGCCACCGCCTTTCTTTAAGGCGCTTACCGAGTACGCGGCCGACGGCTCGTATTCATGGCACTGCCCCGGTCACTCGGGTGGCGTGGCCTTTTTAAAATCCCCAGTGGGTCAAATGTTTCACCAATTCTTTGGTGAAAACATGCTGCGTGCCGACGTCTGCAATGCCGTCGATGAGCTCGGTCAATTGCTCGACCACACCGGCCCGGTAGCCGATTCTGAGCGTAACGCAGCACGCATCTACAATTGCGACCATTTGTATTTTGTCACCAACGGCACCTCGACTTCCAACAAAATGGTTTGGAACAGCACGGTCGCCCCTGGCGACGTGGTGGTGGTAGACCGCAATTGCCACAAATCCATCTTGCATGCCATCATCATGACTGGTGCAGTGCCGGTATTTTTGATGCCTACGCGCAACCACTTCGGCATCATAGGGCCCATACCTAAAAGCGAGTTTGCTTGGGAAAACATCCAAAAGAAAATCAACATCAACCCATTTATTATCGATAAAACCGCTAAACCGCGGGTCTTGACCATTACCCAGTCGACTTACGATGGCGTCTTGTATAACGTTGAAGAAATCAAAGAAATGCTGGACGGCAAGATAGACACCTTGCATTTTGATGAAGCCTGGTTACCGCATGCCACCTTCCATGACTTCTACGGCGATTACCACGCCATAGGCGAAGGCCGGCCACGTTGCAAAGAGAGCATGGTGTTCTCCACCCAATCCACCCACAAATTACTGGCGGGTTTGAGCCAAGCCAGCCAAATTTTGGTGCAAGATGCCGAAAACAACCAATTAGACCGCGACATTTTCAATGAAGCCTATTTGATGCACACCTCCACCAGCCCGCAATACTCAATAGTGGCGAGCATAGACGTGGCGGCGGCCATGATGGAAGCGCCCGGCGGCACCGCCTTGGTGGAAGAAAGCTTGATGGAAGCCTTAGACTTCCGCCGCGCCATGCGTAAAGTGGACGAAGAATGGGGGGCAGACTGGTGGTTTAAAGTCTGGGGACCAGACGATTTGTCCGAAGAAGGCTTGGAAGAGCGCGATGCCTGGATGCTAAAGGCCAATGAAGCCTGGCATGACTTTGGCAACTTAGCCGAAGGCTTCAACATGCTAGACCCGATCAAAGCCACCATCATCACCCCGGGCTTAGACATCAAGGGCAATTTCTCGGATAAATTCGGCATACCAGCGGCCATTGTGACTAAATACTTGGCCGAACACGGCGTCATCGTTGAAAAAACCGGGCTCTATTCTTTCTTCATCATGTTCACCATAGGCATCACCAAAGGCCGTTGGAATACCATGGTAGCGGCCTTGCAGCAATTTAAAGACGACTACGACAAAAACCAACCACTATGGAAAGTCTTGCCGGAATTCATCCAAAAACAGCCTAGGTATGAAAAAGTCGGCTTAAGGGATTTGTGTGAGCAAATTCACGCGGTCTACAAAGCCAATGACGTGGCCCACCTCACCACGGAAATGTATTTATCCAATATGGTGCCGGCCATGAAACCGGCCGACGCGTTTGCAAAAATGGCCCATAGAAAAATAGACCGGGTGGCCATAGACGATTTAGAGGGCCGCATTACCGCGGTGCTATTAACCCCCTACCCACCGGGCATTCCTTTATTGATCCCTGGCGAGCAGTTCAACAAAGTCATCGTGAACTACTTGAAATTTGCCCGTGAATTCAATGAGAAGTTTCCTGGCTTTGAAACGGACAACCACGGCTTGGTTAAACAAGTGGTGGATGGCACAGCCAATTACTACGTGGACTGCGTCGCGCAATAGGTAGCCGGATAAAGGCAGATACAAAACTTTTACCACAGAGACACGGAGTCACAGAGAAAACCTAAAACAAATTAAGCCACAGATAAAACCTAAAAACAATTTTGACGCCGATAAACGCCGATAACCTAACCCATTTTGATGTAACTTCAACCCCGTTCGTGCTGAGCTGGGCTAAGCATTAAAAAATGGATCCCCTCACCGCAGAGGATGACGAAGGCGCATGGGTTTGATTTTATCCGTGTTTATCTGTGTTTCGATGGGGTTTTTTCACGCTTGGTTTTATCTGCGTTTATCGGCGTCAAAATGATCATGCGGTCTTACGTTGGTAGGTCAGATAACAAAACGGCAAGCCTTGCGCTGAAATGTGTGCCTCACGCGAACTCAGTTGCCACTGGCTTGCATCAAACTCCGGGAAATAGGCATCGCCTGCCACGTCTAAATCCAACTCGGTCACGTACAGGGTGTGCGCCATGTGTAAACCCACTTGGTACAGCTCAGCCCCACCGATTAGAAACACTTCCTTATCACCGTGACAAAGCGCCATCGCCTCTTCTAAGGAATGGGCAATCAAAGCGCCTTCCACCCTATAAGCAGGATTGCGTGTAACGATGACCGTGGTGCGGTCGGGCAATAAACGCCCCAGCGACTCGTAGGTTTTTCTACCCATGACGATGTGGTGGCCGGTGGTCAGCGCGCGAAAACGCTTGAGGTCTTCCGGCAAACGCCAGGGCAAGGTGTTGTTTTGGCCTATGACACGGTTTTTTGCCAGCGCCACTATCAATGAGAGCTTATCGGTCAAACCGCCACCAAGCCTTTAATCGCTGGATGCGGATCGTAATTTTCCAAAGTAAAATCGTCAAACTTAAAGCTAAAAATATCCTTTACCGCCGGATTGATGCGCATAGTCGGCAATGCACGCAGTTCACGGCTTAATTGCTCTTGCACCTGCTCCATGTGGTTGGTGTAGATGTGGGCATCGCCCAGCGTGTGCACAAAATCGCCCACTTTCAAACCACACACTTGCGCCACCATCATGGTCAGCAAGGCATAAGAGGCAATGTTAAACGGCACGCCTAAGAAGATGTCGGCACTGCGCTGATACAGTTGGCAACTTAATTTGCCGTCTGCCACGTAGAACTGAAAGAAAGCATGGCAAGGCGGCAATTTCATCTGATCGACATCGGCCACGTTCCAAGCCGAGACTATCAAACGCCGTGAATCCGGGTTGGCTTTAATGGCCGCTACCACTTGGCTAATTTGGTCTATGTGCGTGCCATCAGGTTTAGGCCAATTGCGCCATTGGTAGCCATACACCGGCCCTAGATTACCCTTTTCATCGGCCCATTCGTCCCATATGCGCACGCCATTTTCTTTTAGGTAGGCGATGTTGGTGCTGCCTTGCAAGAACCACAATAGCTCATGGATGATGGATTTTAAATGGACTTTTTTCGTGGTCAGCAGCGGAAAGCCGTCGGCCAGATTAAAACGCATTTGGTAGCCAAACACCGACTTGGTACCGGTGCCGGTACGGTCCTCTTTGTCATGACCGTGTTGCAAAACGTGCTTGAGTAAATCGTGATAAACCTGCATGGCCTAGCTCACTTTATTGACTATGTATTGTTTGATGGCGGCCACATCCGCGTCCATCACAGCAAAACGCTGCGGCAAGGCTTCTATGCCATTTAAAGCGCTAGGACGTTCTGGCACGACCCCTAAGGCTTCGACCATGGCATCCTCAAATTTAGCCGGCAAAGCGGTTTCCAAGACCAACATCGGCACCGTAGGATTTCGTTTTTCCAATGCCACTTTCAAGCCATCGGCGGTATGCGTGTCTATGCTGACGCCGTATTTTTTATAGGTTTCGCGTATGGTGTGCATGCGTTGCTGGTGCTTGCTGCTGCCGGATACAAAGCCGTAATCGGCCACTTTAGCCAGCAAGGCGTTAAGATCAAAAGCGCCGCCTTGATCGACGCTGGCCCACAACTCACGCACCTTGGCGCTGTCACGACCGACTAAATCAAACACGAAACGCTCGAAGTTGGAGGCTTTGCTGATGTCCATGGACGGGCTGGAGGTATGGTAAGTATTGGCAGAACCGCGCGGCTTATACAAGCCGGTTTTAAAGAATTCGTCCAATACGTCGTTCTCATTGGTGGCCACCAGCAATTGATCTATGGGCAAGCCCATCATGCGGGCGATATGACCGGCGCACACGTTACCAAAATTGCCCGATGGCACCGAGAAGCTGACTTTTTCGCTATTGCTAGCGGTCACGGCAAAATAGCCTTTAAAGTAATACACCACTTGCGCCACAATGCGGCCCCAGTTGATGGAATTGACCGCGCCTATTTTGTATTGGGCTTTAAAAGCCGCGTCATTGGACACCGCTTTCACCATGTCTTGGCAATCGTCAAACACGCCATTGACGGCGATATTATGGATATTTTCGTCTTGCAGACTGAACATCTGCGCCGTTTGAAAACGGCTCATTTTTTTATGCGGCGACAGCATGAAAACTTGCACGCCTTGTTTACCGCGCATGGCGTATTCTGCCGCCGAACCGGTATCACCGGAGGTGGCGCCCAAGATATTGGTGGTTTTACCGGTTTTAGCCAGCACGTACTCAAACAAATTACCCAGCAATTGCATGGCCATGTCTTTAAAAGCCAAGGTCGGGCCGTTGGATAAACACAACAAATAAAGATTGTTTTCCAAGCTCAAAACGGGGGTAATGTCGGCCGCATTTTGTCCTGGGCGCGCATAGGCGTAGACCTCGGCCGTGTACGTTTTGTCTATGATGGCTTTTAAATCGGCGGCAGGAATGTCATCAATCAAGCGGCTTAGAATCGCAAAAGCTAAATCGGCATAGCCCATGCCACGCATGGCGGTTAAATCGGCATCGCTAAATTGCGGGTAGTGCTCAGGCAAATACAAGCCACCATCGGGTGCCAGCCCGCCCAGTAAAATTTCGCTAAAGCCCAATGCAGGCGATAGCCCACGCGTACTGATGTATTTCATTTAAATCTCTCAATTTACGGTTAGGGCACAGACCCTGCGCCCCAACCAAACAGGACTTATTTTGCCAACTCTTCCATACGAATTTTGACCAGCTTACCGACGATGGCGGGCAAGGCTTCTATTTCAGCGATGCCGGCATTCATGTTTTTTTCTTGGGTGATATGCGTCAAAATAACGATATCGGCTTCGGTTTCATTGTCCGCCGGCTCTTTTTGCAACAAGGCATCAATGGAAATATTACGGTCCGCCAAAATCTTGGTCACGCCGGCCAACACGCCTGGCTTATCGCTGGCGCGCAAGCGCAAATAATAGGCGCTATGAATAGCCGCTATCGGCAACACCGGCAGGTCATTGAGTTGCCCGGCTTGGAAACCCAAATACGGCACGCGTTGCGCGGCACTGGCATCGGCCAATCTGGCCACGTCCATTAAATCTGCCACCACCGCACTGGCGGTAGGCTCGGCACCGGCGCCGGCACCGTAATACAAGGTGGGGCCCACGGCATCGCCTTTAACCACCACCGCATTCATGGCGCCGTTGACATTGGCCAGCAAGCGTTTTTCTGGGATCAAGGTAGGATGCACGCGCAGTTCCACACCGGCCTCAAGTTGCTTAGCAATGCCCAGCAGTTTGACGCGGTAGCCCAGCTCCTCGGCATACTTGATGTCGGTTTGTTGCAATTGGCTGATGCCTTCGGTGTAGGCCTGATCAAACTTCATGGGCATACCAAAGGCGATGGCGGCCATGATGGTTAATTTATGCGCGGCGTCTATGCCCTCCACGTCAAAAGTCGGGTCCGCTTCGGCGTAGCCTAAGCGCTGCGCTTCGCCCAATACGTCGGCAAAAGCCAAGCCTTTTTCACGCATTTCAGTCAGTATGAAATTGGTGGTGCCGTTGATGATGCCGGCCAACCACTCGATGCGATTGGCGCCCAAGCCTTCACGCAAGGCCTTGATAATGGGAATGCCGCCGGCCACGGCCGCCTCATAGGCTACCATCACGCCACGCGCCTGCGCGGCGGCAAAAATTTCATTGCCGTGCAAGGCCAATAAAGCCTTATTGGCCGTCACCACGTGCTTACCGTTGGCTATCGCTTGCAAGACCAACTCTTTGCTTAAGGTATAGCCGCCTATCAGCTCAACCACCACATCCACAGACGGATTATTCACCACCGCAAAGGCATCGTCGGTGACTGCCACTTGGCCGCCGGTGACGGCTAGCGCATGCGCTAGATTTTTATCGGCCGCGTGCACCACCTTGATGGCGCACCCACTACGACGGCTAATTTCCGCCGCATTGCGTGTCAACACCGCATAAGTGCCACCGCCTACCGTGCCTAAGCCTAACAGTCCCACATTAAGTTGCTTCAAGCTTTTGCTCCATCTGATTTTGCGTGTTTTTTTCGGTAATTCTTTAAGAATCTGGCGATACGGTGGATGGCTTCAGTCAAGTCATCGACATTGGGTAAAAACACCACGCGGAAATGATCCGGCGCATGCCAATTAAACCCCGAACCCTGCACCAATAAGACTTTTTCTTCCAACAACAAATCCAAAATAAATTGCTGGTCATTGGCAATCGGGTAAATGGCTGGGTCTAACCTAGGGAACAAATACATGGCGGCCGCTGGCTTGCTGCAGGTCACCCCGGGGATAGCCGTCAACAGTTCATAAGCCACATCGCGTTGCTTGCATAAGCGCCCATCGGCTGCCACCAAATCGTCTATGCTTTGATAGCCACCCAGCGCCGTTTGTATGGCCAATTGGCCAGGCACATTGGCACACAAGCGCATGGAAGCCAACATGTTCAAACCTTCGATGTAATCACTGGCGTGTTTCTTTTCACCGCTTAATATCATCCAACCGGCACGGTAGCCGCAAGTGCGGTAATTTTTAGACAAGCCATTAAAGGTGACGAATAAAATATCGTCGGCCATGGAGGCAATGGAGGTGTGGGTATGACCGTCGTAGAGCACTTTGTCGTAAATTTCATCGGCAAAAACAACCAAGCCATGCCGCCTAGCAATGTCTATGATGCCTTGCAAAACCGCCGGTGGGTACAAGGCGCCGGTAGGGTTATTCGGGTTAATCACTACAATGCCGCGTGTGTTGGCGGTGATTTTGGCTTCTATGTCTATTAGGTCTGGCATCCAACCCGTGGCTTCATCGCACAAATAATGCCGCGCCGTGCCGCCGGCCAAAGTCACGGCCGCCGTCCACAAGGGGTAATCTGGCATGGGCACCAACACTTGATCGCCGTTATTTAACAAGCCTTGCATGGCCATGACAATGAGTTCGGACACGCCATTACCGATAATGATGTCATCCACCGTCACGCCTTTAATGTGCTTGGCTTGCGTGCTGTGCATGATGGCTTTACGCGGTTCGAACAAACCTTTGCTGTCGGTGTAACCACCGGCTTTAGCCATGTTGCGTATCACGTCTTGCTGTATCTCTTCCGGCACTTCAAAGCCAAAGGCCGCCGGATTGCCTATATTCAATTTGATGATGCGCTGGCCTTCTTCTTCCATTTGACGGGCGCGTTGCAACACCGGGCCACGTATGTCATAGCAGACGTTAGCCAGCTTGTCGGATTTCTTTAATTTTTTTTGATTGGGTGATTGCATCATGCCAGGCCAGCCGATTAATTTTTAATTAATAAAGCGCAATAGTTAAAGGTGCTAGTTTACATTAGAATGGCCATTTGGTTCAATGTAAGCCAGTTTAGACGACCCGAGTAGCGCCCATGAAATTGCACTTAAACACACAAACAAACTTAAACTTAATCACCGCTTACAGCGAGGCTTACATCGAAGTCAATAAGCAGCGTTTTGGCCACAGCCTCATCGTCTTACCGGACCTGTGCTTGCACGATTGGCAGGTCCAAGACTACGCCGACCTTGGGCCTAGCCAACTGGCCAAATTAATCGAATTGCACCGCAGTCATCGGGTCGAAGTCTTGCTACTCGGCACAGGCACACAACAGCATTTTTTAACGGGCGCACCTTATTTGGCTCTGGCAGAAAAAGGCATCGCCATCGAATGCATGAGCACGGCGGCCGCCTGCCGCACCTACAACATCTTAATGAGTGAAGGCCGGCAAGTGTTGGCTGCCTTGATTTTGTAAAAAGGAAACTTAA
This sequence comes from Methylotenera sp., assembly GCA_005791685.1. Classification (GTDB taxonomy): domain Bacteria; phylum Pseudomonadota; class Gammaproteobacteria; order Burkholderiales; family Methylophilaceae; genus Methylotenera. The sequence goes on from SXVG01000100.1 coordinate 8,633, forward strand.
GGCTGAGCTGTGCGGCTAAAGGTAATTTGCAAACCGCGATCGATAATTTGCATGGCTTTAACTTGGTACACGCTTGTGCCAAACTTCAAATCTTGAGGCTTAAAGGCATACAAACTCACGCCGTTTAATTTTTCCGCGGCCAGGCTTTGCGCCACCACGTTGGCAAATTCCATGTAACTGGTCTTCTCACCGTCCAGACTAAGCTGATCCACTTCCACTTCGTTTAACACAATGGCATTGGCCACGGCATCAAACTGCAATTCACCCGACACCGTCACCTTACCTGTGAACGACTTAGCACTTGGTGTATGGCTGAGTTTTACATCAAAACGGGTTTCCATGCGGCCGCTTTTTTGCTCGAACTTAACCACGGGATTGAGTAAGGAAACTTGAAAAACTTTGAGTAGCGGTATGGGCGCCACAAAGCGCTCGTGTATTTTTCTCTGAACTTGCTGCGCACTTAAACGATAAGTGCGCTCTGGCATGCTGACGCAGGCAACCAGAAGGCTGGCGGCCAATAACACAACAGCGTAACCGCGCGTCATCGGCACTTAAGTTTGCTTTACTACAGATTTTTAGTGGATAAGGTCAGCGTGGCGTTGGTGCCACCAAAACCGAAGCTATTGGATAAGGCGGTCTCGATTTTAACGTTGTCTAGTCGGCTGCGCACGATGTTCAAGCCCTCGGCCGCCGGGTCCAGCGTTTCTATATTGGCCGATGCGGCGATGAAGTTATGCTGCATCATGAGCAAGGTATAAATCGCCTCATTAACGCCCGCCGCGCCCAGCGCATGGCCAGACAAGGATTTGGTTGAGGCTATCGCTGGCTGTTGGTTTAAGCCGCTTGCACCGAATACTTCGCGTATGGCTTCCAACTCTTTGGTGTCGCCCACCGGCGTGCTGGTGCCGTGGGTGTTGATGTAATCAATGTTACTGTCCACGCCTTGTAGGGCTTGACGCATGCAACGCACCGCGCCCTCGCCGCTAGGGGCGACCATGTCGTAGCCGTCTGATGTGGCGCCGTAACCCACCACTTCAGCAATGATGCGGGCACCACGGGCTTTAGCGTGTTCGTACTCTTCTAACACCAATATGCCGCCGCCGCCCGATATAACAAAACCGTCCCGATTGGCATCGTAGGTGCGTGAGGCTTGGTCTGGCATTTCGTTGTATTTGCTGCTTAAGGCGCCCATGGCGTCGAATAAGAAAGACATGGTCCAATGCTCTTCCTCACCGCCGCCGGCAAATACAATATCTTGTTTGCCCAATTGAATTTGCTCAACACCAGCACCTATGCAATGTGCACTGGTGGAACAAGCGGAACTGATGCCGTAGTTCACCCCTTTGATTTTGGCGCCGGTGGCCAAACAAGCCGCAATGCCACTGGACATAGTTTTGGTGACCATGTACGGGCCGACGCGACGTATGCCTTTGTCGCGCAGGGTATTGGTGGCTTCCAGCATGCTTTCGGTGGAGGTGCCGCCCGCCCCTACGATTAAGCCGGTGCGCACATTGGACACCAATTCTTCTGGCAACTTGGCATCGGCAATCGCCTCTTGCATGGCCAACCAAGCGTAAGCATGGCCTTTAGCCATGAAACGCAATAATTTGCGATCAATCAGCTCATCGACGTTTAAGTTTTTAATGGAGCCTGCCACGTTAGAGCGCAATCCATTATCGGCATACTCTTGCTGAAAAGTGATGCCAGACCGGCCATTTTTTAGGCTATCTAAGACTTCAGACTGATTGTTTCCTAAACTGGAAACTATCCCCATACCCGTAACTACGACACGACGCATCTCGCGCTCCCTTAAACTCTTTTTTATTATTGAACGGATGAATTAAAAATTATCTGTTCTGGTAAACAAACCCACACGCAAATCATTGGCGGCGTAGATTTCACGGCCGTCTAAACTCATGGTGGCATCGGCCACACCCATGACCAATTTACGCATAATGACCCGCTTTAAATCGATAGTGTACGTTGCCATTTTAGCGCTAGGCAAGACTTGGCCGGTAAATTTTACCTCGCCTGCTCCCAGCGCGCGACCGCGACCTGGGCCACCCGCCCAACCCAAATAAAAGCCTACCAACTGCCACATGGCATCCAAGCCTAAACAACCTGGCATCACTGGGTCGCCGGTAAAGTGGCAATCAAAAAACCACAAATCCGGCTTGATATCGAGCTCAGCGATGATTTGACCGTTGCCATATTTACCGCCGTCTTCGGTAATCGATACGATGCGATCAAACATCAACATGGGCGGCAAAGGTAGTTGCGCATTACCCTCACCAAACATTTCCCCACGACCGCATTTAAGCAATTCTTCTTTGGTAAAGCTATTTTGTTTTGTCATTATTTTTTAGATGGCACATTAATTTAGGTTGGAATTGCCAGCGCCGTTAAAGCGGTGGCGTGCGTATGGAATTATCCACTATTTTTATCCACTGTGGGCATTCAGACTAACATGAGCATGAAACTTTAATGTCACCCTTGCTAACTGGCCCATACCCAAATCCAGCCAAAACCAGTAAACTACAGGCGATCATGTTACAAATTCCAAGCAATCACTTTTAGGAACACTTTCAATGAGCGACACACAATTAGTCGATTGGCGTAACCACGCCCTGACCTTAGAAGCCGAAGTCAACAAAGTAGTGGTGGGCCAAGAAAACCCGGTGCGATTAATGACCACGTCCATTTTTGCCCGTGGCCACGTGTTGCTAGAAGGCGATGTGGGGGTGGGTAAAACCACCTTGCTACGCGCCTTCACACGCGGCATAGGCGGGGCCTACCAACGCATAGAAGGCACCATCGATTTAATGCCCAACGATTTGGTCTACCACACCTATTTAGGGGAAGACGGCAAGCCACACGTCAGCGCTGGACCCTTGCTCATGGCGGGGGAAAATTTATCGGTTTTTTTCTTCAATGAAATTAACCGCGCACGCCCACAAGTGCACTCATTGCTATTAAGGGTGATGGCCGAACGTTCACTCACCGCCTTCAACAAAGAACATTACTTCCCACACATGCTGGTGTTTGCCGACCGCAACCAAGTGGAAAAAGAAGAAACCTTTGACATCCCGTCTGCCGCGCGCGATCGCTTTATGATGGAAATCCCCATCGTCGTGCCCTCAGACGCGGCCATCATGGAATCCTTGGTGTTTGATACGCGCTTCCATGACGTGGATGCCTTAGTTGGCAGTGTGCCGGCCGATTTATTGCAATTTGACCAATTAAACCATTTTGCCGCCACCTTGCAAAACAGCATCAGCGCCAGCCCTACCCTGCGCCATTATGTGCTGGATCTATGGCGCGCCACTAAAAACCCCAGCGAATTTGGCATCAAAATATCCGGGGTAGACATGAATCGCTTGGTGCTGTCTGGCGCCAGCCCGCGTGGCATGGGCATGGTGTTACGGGCAGCTAGGGTGAACGCTTGGTTAAATAATCGCACGGCCGTGTTGCCCGAAGACATCCATGCGGTGTTTCATGCCACGGTGGCGCACCGTTTGGTGTTTAGCCCGGTTTATGAAATGCGTCGCACCGAGATTGCCCGCGAAATGCTCAGTGGCATTATCCATGCCATCGCCACGCCTTAAGTTCGCCTCCACAGCCCCATGGCCATGCTAGCACCGCACATCAAAGAATTTAGCTACCACATCGCCTGGCGCTCGCACTCGCGTCGGCCTGGTCGGCATAAAAGCAATCAGCGCGGCATGGGCATTGAGTTTCGTGGCCACACTACGCTATTGGCTTACCCTGACCCGCGCCGCATAGACATACGGCAAACCATACGTGACCCGCTAGAGCAAATTCATGTGCGTCTGTTTAACCAAAAAAGCGTCACCCCGGTGTTTGTGCTGTGTGACTTGTCCGGCTCCATGCAATACGGCGCCCAGCAGAAAAAACTGGCCGTGGCCGCCGACATTGCCCAATCGGTCGCCCAGTCCGCCACACGCAATCGCGACTTGGTCGGCTTCATAGGCTTTGATGACGTGGTACGCGAAGATTGGCTATGCACGCTTTCTGCACGGCCGCACAGCATACTGGAAATGACGGAACAGCTCAGGGACTACGTCGCTGCCGAAGTGGGCAGTCGCGGCATTGTAGACACGGTTAACCTATTGCCACGTGAACGTTCGCTGATTTTTATGGTGTCGGACTTTCACATGCCTATCGCCGATTTAGAGGAGTCGCTCATCCTAATGCAACGCCACCACATCGTCCCGGTGGTGCTATGGGATACGTCCGAATACAGCGATTTGCCGGAATTTGGCATCACCCACGTGACCGACCCTGAAACCGGCATGAAACGCACCCTGTTCTTACGCCAAGCCTACCGCGAGCGGATTTTGCTAAGCTTTGCCGAACGCCGCCTGGCCATTCAAAACGTATTTTCCCGCTACGACATGCAGCCCTTCTTTGTGGAAAATCGCTTTGATGCTGACCTATTAACCGACTATTTCCACCAATACGTGGCCGCTTAAACCGACGAGTTCATC
>SXVG01000101.1 GCA_005791685.1 Methylotenera sp.
TAATTTATCCGCTTTGACCGAGCCAATTGTGCAACTTTTGCCGATGTCATTGCGTAACAAATCGACTATCATCAAATTCTCAGCCTGGTCTTTTGTGCTGCTTTGCAGGTCCTTAGCCAGTGCGGCGTCTTGTTGTGCATCGTGAGCACGCGGTCTAGTGCCCTTGATAGGCCGTGTTTCAACATGATCCCCATGCAGCTGTAAAAAGCGTTCCGGTGAGCCAGATAAGACCTGCAAACCAGCAAACTTCATGTAGGCCATGAATGGTGCGGGACTGAGTTCACGCAGCTTTTTATAGAGCTGCCAGCTATCGCCTCGCGCGCTTGCAGAAAACCGTTGTGCCAGGTTAACTTGATAACAATCTCCTGCCGTAATGTAGTCTTTAATCCGACGAAAAGCCTTGCTGTATTCGGGGTAGCTCATATTGCTGCCAACCGCACCGGTCAAACAAAAGTCTGACTTTGCATCATGCGCCACAGAGGGCTGGGGCGCATCAAATAAGCGACACAAACTTTGCCAATTTTCATGGGTGCTGGCCTCAAACCCATGCGAAACCAAGCACGTTGTTTTTTCTTGATGATCCACCAGCACTGCCCAATCGTATAAGCCTACTTGCATGTGCGGGATGGCGGCTTGGTTTTTTGCTGGTTTAGGCAGGTGTTCTAACTGCCTAAATAAATCGTATGAAAAATAACCCACGGCACCCCCAGCAAAAGGCACGCCTTCCAGCGCCTGCGCACGATAAGGTGCTAATAACCGACGCAGTGCGGTAAAGGCGTCTTCATCACTGACGCTCACCTCGCCATTGCGCCCGATGGTGCTGTTAAACTGTGGCCCATTAGCCTGGGTCGCCTCGTCACTGCTCAGCGTGACAAAAGGTTGCGCCACCAGAATATCAAAACGGCCATAGTCACTGCGTGGCTGGCCACTGTCTAAAAAGATAGGCCAAGGCAAGTGGGCGATACGCTCAAATAAACGCGTGCTATCCGCGTGGTAAGGGATGTTATGTTTGAGCATGTGCCACCCCCAAGACTGCGACCGCATAAGCGGGAAAACACACCGCAGCTAGGCGCATTTGTGATGGGTTTATTAAGGGACTGGCTGGCTGGATAAAGTCGGCAATCGATTGATAAGGCAGGTTTAATTGCTGCGCCAAACTGGGCAGTAAGAAGTCCCCTACCCCTGCCCCCATCAAACTTAAACCCCACTGGTCCTCATCCAAGCAAGCCCTTTGTCGCTGTATAGCCTGCTTAATTTGCTGCAATTGGATATCCTTAAATGCTTGCGCTAAATCCTGCCAAACCGTTAGCGGCGCATCCTCCGCATCTCGCCCTACCATACGGGCAATACGACGCGCGCAAGCCGTCATGCTTTTATCACCCGCATCGGCCGTTTCTGCTTGGTTTTCAGCCGCGGGCAAATCACCGGTCAGGGTATACACGTCCGCCGTGGTGGCAAAATGCTCAGCGGCTAAATTAATTTTAGCGCCGGCAAACGCTATTTTTTGCGCCAGCGCCATCAATGGCGTACGCACCACCCCGGTGTAAATCAACTCATCCGTTTGCAAGCGCATGGCATCGTTAAAACCCATTAACTGCGGCTTGCCATGGCTGATTAAAGCCAAATCCGTGGTCGTGCTACCGACATCAACAAACAATGCCGGCGATTTATTTTTAGCCGAAAGTTCAACACTGGCCAACCAATTCATGGAGGCAATGTTCGCCGTACTAACTTGCACCAAAGACGGGGGCAGCCAAGTTTGGTAGCCTGCATAAAACAGTATTTCCGCGAATAATTTTCCTTGCAACAACTGGGTGATTTGCACCACGCCGCTATGCCGATCAGGGAATATATCGGCCAATTCAGCCGTCATGGTGACAAAGTGTTTAATGCCCAATGGCGCTAGGGAAAATTCAGCAAGCACTTGATCGACCGCTTGGTCCAGCACCGCTAAACCACGCCACAACGGGCAATAGACTTGACTCACAGCGATAACATGGCCGGCCGCGTTTACTTGTACCGCTTTTAAATGTGCCCCGCCCACATCCCAACCTATGGCATAAGGGCATAACGCCTCGGGCAACGGTCTATGGTTGTTGGTTTTCATGACAAAACAATTTCCACCCGGTTTTTCTGCAAAACGGGTAATTTAAAACGTGCTGACAACACGCAAGATAAGATGAGTTCGGCTGGGTTGCAGGCGATCGCCTCACGCAAGCCGACATAGCTACTGGTTAAGCGTGGATTAATATCGATCACGTAAATTTCATCGTTATCGGTATCGATAATCAGGTCTACCCCCACGTAAGCCAAGGCATCGGGTAGCATTTTAGCAATTTTTCGCGCCAACGTTGCAAAACGTGGCCAGTAATTGGCTAGACCATTAACAGTAATAGCGCTTAAGCTAAAGCGATTATGCCGCGTGTCTATGTGCTGCTCATTACAGCTTAGCAACCAAGCCTGACCATCACGGCACAGCATGCACAAACTCGCCGCTATCCCAGGCTGATACGCTTGGGCAAAAAAATGTAAATAGCGTTGCTCTTGCTGCAACCAAGTCCGCAATGCGTCTAAAGAATCAAATCGCTGTATACCTTCGCAACCGGCGCCGTCCTCAGGCTTAAGCAGCCAAGCTGGCTCATTATGCGCCAGCAAGTTGGCAAAATAGTCTTCTTGCATTAGGTCTTCGCCCGTGTGTATGGCCAGGGTTTTGATGCCGGCATTTTGCAAGGCCTCAAAGCTGAGGGTTTTACTGGTGCCGATTAAGGTGGCGTCGTAACCACATCCTATCAAGAGCGGCCCATCCACTTTATTCTCGGCCGCCAAACACAGTTCGGTCAATTTAAGCAATTGCCCGTCCGTTTCTGGTGCAATCAGCCAAACCAAATCCACTTGCTTTAAGGTTTTCTTAAACACCTTCATGAATTCACCCATCGCCACCGGCACACTGACTTGCGCATAAGCTGAAGCGGGCAAACGAACATCGTGCAGGCTAATGAGCTGGTATTGTTCAAGCGCGCTCAAATCACTTAACAAGGCATCGCGCATGCGTTCACCTTCTTTGGCCAAGGCGCATGACAAAGGCGCATCAGCAAAGCCGCCAGCAGTGATAAACTCACATACTAATAATTTTTGACGCTGTTCGATGATGCAAATAATCCCGGTAATTGATTTATTAAATGGCGTGGTGGTGCATGCTAAAAAAGGCCACAGGCAACATTACCAAGCGATACAGTCCCAACTGTGCGCGTCCAGCGACCCGCTGGACATCATAGCCGCACTGCTGGCCGTGCATCCATTTCAGCAATTATATATCGCCGATTTAAATGCCATTCAAAAACTAGCGTACGGCGAGGCAACAAATTATGCCGTGATAGAAAAAATTAGCCAGCAATACCCGCAATTGGATTTATGGCTAGATGCCGGCATAGCCCATACTAGCGATTTAGCTAAGTGGCAAACGCTCAAGCTACGCTTAATCCTCGCCAGTGAGAATTTCCAGCGCCTAGAAGACTATTTGGCGCTTAAGTCTGGGCAACAAGATTGTATACTGTCACTGGATTTCTTCCGTGAGGGCTACCAAGGTCCGTTAGCCTTGTTAGAAAATAGCGCCTACTGGCCGCAACAAGTCATCGTCATGTCACTGGCCGACGTGGGTGCCAATCAAGGCGTCAACACATTAAGGCTAAGTCAAATAATTAAGCAAAATAACACGGCTAAAATTTACGCTGCCGGCGGTATTAGGCATAAGGATGACTTGCTGTTACTGAAAAACATGGCGGCGCATGGGGTGTTAATCGCCAGCGCCTTGCATCAGCAGCAAATATCAAGCGCAGACTTGGCCTCACTAGCCCAATAAAAAAGCTCGCCTAAGCGAGCTTTTTTCAAACACTAACAACGGGCGACTACTTATTCCAAGTTAGCATGGATAGCACGCATGCCTTCCTCAGTAAGGCCTTTAGCGAAAATCAAATCGGCAATGACGGCCTCTAAGAAAATCAAGGTTGAAAGTTCAAACTGTGAGCCCATGGGCATGCCTTGGGTTAATGGGAAGCTGTTATCGTTACCGATTTGAACGGTTAAATCCGCGGCATCGGCCATCGCTGATGATTTCTTCATGGAAACCACAACCAATTTAGCACCCACTGATTTAGCCTTTTTAACAAAGGGTAACAATGTTTCTGTACCGCCTGAACCGGATACCAATAACAGCAAATCGCCGGCTTTGATTGCTGGAGTGACCACTTCCCCTATCATACTAACGTTATAGCCGGCATGCACTAAACGCATGGCAAAGAAACGTGAAACCAATAGCGAACGACCTGCACCACCGATAAATGTGCGACCAGCACCTTGAACTAACTTTAAAAGTTCGGCTGATTTAGCATTGTCTGTTTCAGACAATATGCTGGTTAATTTATCTAAAATTAATTTTTGACTGCTGCTCATAATTTTTTCCTTATATATTCAATGGCACTGTATTTAACAGGCTATTAAAAAAAAACCCGACTCGATAAAGAGTCGGGATTTCTAATTACTCATTTCAATAACTTCTTATTGAAATCGCTTAAATTAAGCGTGAGCGATGGCTGTGATTTCAGCAGCAGAAGCAGCTGGATCAGTTGCGCCGTAGATTGCAGCACCCGCTACAATGATAGTAGCGCCAGCATCACGTACTTGAGCAGTTGTAGCCGCTTTAACGCCGCCAGCCACTGAAATTTCAACGCCTAAATTCAAACCAGCTACCAAAGCTAGATCGGTAAACGGTGTTTGACCAGCCGCTTGTTGATCTAAACCAGTGTGCACGCCAATGATGTGTGCGCCAGCAGCAGCCACTTCTTTAGTTCTAGCCGCTTTATCAGCCACGTTGATCAAGTCAACTTGAGCTTTTTTGCCGTATTTGTTAGCTACATCGATTACACCTTTGATGGTACCGATATCAGCACAACCTAAAACTGTACAGATGTCTGCACCGGCTTTGTAGAATGGCTCAGCTTCGTAGAAACCAGCATCCATTGTTTTCAAATCAACTAAGATTTGGTTTTTTGGGAATTTAGCACGTAATGTTTCTAGCAATTTGATACCGTTGTGCTTGATGCATGGTGTACCGATTTCAAGAATGTCAACGTGCGGTGCAACTAATGCAGCTAAAGCAACTGTGCCGTCAAAGTCTAATGAATCTAAAGCCATTTGGGTTAATGCCATGGTGTTTCTCCGTTTAATAATTTTTTAAAATGTTACTGAATTTATTGCTATTTTAGTAATAAAAATCCCTCAAAAACGTCACTCAACCTTAAGGTTTAAGTGCTGGTTACAAAGGCTTTTACCCTGCAATTCTTGCCTTACCTAAAACTGGACACTTATAGTAAATGCCCAGTAATCATATGTCAATTCTAAACTTGGTAGATTACGCTTTTATTACAAAATACTTTAAGCTGGTGACGGTGAGCGTCACTCAATTAAAGTTTTTCGCTTAAAGCGGCTTCCAGTTTGTTTTGATCCGCCACAAAACCGCGTATGCCTTCTGCCAATTTCTCTGTGGCCATCGCATCTTGATTTAATTCAAAGCGGAATTCTTCTTCGGTCAATTTAGCACCTGGTTTTGTAGTTGCACCTTGGTCTTTTAACACTTGCGCTAAATTGCCTTCGGTTGCAGCTAAGTCTTGTAATAAGTTTGGTGACACGGTTAAACGATCACAACCTGCTAGCGCAATCAATTCACCGGTATTGCGGAAAGAAGCACCCATCACCACTGTTTTATAACCGTGCTCTTTGTAATATTGATAAATAGCACGCACTGAAACCACACCAGGATCGGTCTCTTGTGTGTATTCTGTACTTGGGTTTTTAGCTTTATACCAATCTAAAATACGACCAACGAATGGTGAAATCAAGAATACGCCAGCCTCTGCACAAGCGCGCGCTTGACCGAAACCAAACAACAAAGTGAGGTTACATTGTATGCCTTCTTTTTCAAGTATTTCACCGGCTTTAATGCCTTCCCAAGTGGAAGCCAATTTAATCAACACACGGTCTTTGCTCACGCCAGAATCTTGGTACAACTGTATCAATTTACGGCCCTTGGCTACCATGGCATCCAAGTTGAATGACAAACGTGCATCCACTTCAGTTGAAATACGACCCGGTACCACTTTAGTGATTTCCGTACCAATTAATACCGCTAGTTTGTCCGCTGCATTATCAATTTGCTCGGCTTTAGTGCCGCCTTGTGCTTTGGCATAAGCAATCGCCGTTTCAATAAGAGGTGCGTATTGTGGCAATTGACTTGCTTTTAATACTAGAGAGGGGTTGGTGGTTGCGTCCACAGGTTTAACTGCTTTAATCGCTTCAACGTCACCGGTGTCTGCCACGATGGTGGTCATCGCCTTTAATTGATCTAATAAATTTGCCATTACTTGCCTCCTAAAAATTAACTTGAAATCAGCTGATGCTGCAGTCTTATACAAAATCCAGTGCAACATTATATCTGAAATTTGCCCGCTGTCGTTAGCCCAGCACACATTTACTTGGCTGCCAGCCCAGCAAAACTAAGGCCCTAGCTTAATCGCTGCAAATTAGCCGCCAACAAGCAGGCCACCGTTAAATCGGCACTGCTGCCCGGATTGATATGGCGCTGCTTAAGTGAAGCATCCCAAGCCAGCAACTCTTTTTGCATCAACTTGGGGTGATGGGCTTGACGGTATTTCGCCTCGATAGCCTGCGCCTCACGCTTCACTTGCGCGGCCACCCCTACCCCAAATTTACGCAGGATATGGCTGTCTTCGTAATGGGCTAAAAAAGCCAAATAAACCGCGCTAGCCGCCCAAGCATCGCTGTCGTTTTTTGCCTGTTCCTGCCAACGTTGCTTGGCGGCTAAATAACACGGTAAACCTAAGTTAAAAATATCGGCAAAAGCATGTGCATACTGCCAAGCTATCCTATCCCTATCGGCCGCCGACGCCATCATAAGTCCAAGATTCACCTTAGCCGGCGCATGCACATCGTGGCTAGCCACGCGTCCCAAGCCGGCGGGATTGGCCAACAAAATCGCTTGCGCCGCTAACCAACCATCTTCATCCGACAAGGTGTTCAACACCTGGGTCACGGCGGATGCCAAGCCCAGATGCGCATTGGTCGCTAGCGCGGCGTGCACCAAGGGTGCTGCCAATAAGATTAAGCCTAAATTAGTGTTCATGCCCACGGCGGCTTGCGTGGCCTTGACTGCATGCCCAATACGCTCGCCCACGCTTACCCCAGCTTGGGCAATGACGGCGGCACTCGCATCGGCGCTTTTTATAAAATCATAAACCGTCATGCCGTGACCGTCAGCAAACACATGGACATTGCCCGGTTTTAGCGCCTGCAATTCAGTGAGGCAGGCATTTTTATAGGCCTGGGCTACCGCCTCTGGCGTTAGCAGCCCAACACTCATGGCAATTTACCCAAAAAATCATCCACTAACAACTGGGCAATATTCTGCTCCGTGACGCCCTGCAAACCCTTCCAAGCAGGAATGCTGTTGACTTCCAATACATAATATTCACCGCTCTGGGCTTGCATGATGTCCACCCCGCAGTAATCGATATTAACTGCCCGTGCCGCCGCCAAGGCCAATTCCATCATGGCCGCATTCGCGACAAAAGCCGTCGCCCTGGCACCTGCAGCCAGATTGTTCAACCAAGCCGTGCCGCTACGCTTCATGCTCGCCACCACCTGACCATGGATGACAAATACTCGGTAATCGTGGCTAGGCTCTTGATCCGAGGCAGTCGGGGGTTTGATCAACTGTTGAAAATAGTAAACCCCGTCGACAAGTTGCTGCATGGGCACGGGCAAGGCTGCGTCAAAAGCCAATGGACGCACGCCTAAACCTTGCGAACCAAACAAGGGCTTGATGACCAACGCTTGCCGCTTCGCTTGTGCCTCTTGCCTGATGCGCTCAGCCTGCTGCCTAGACTCACACACCCAAGTGGCCGGGGTCGCAACCCCGTGCCTGCCTAGCAAGAAACTGGTCATGGCCTTATCCACGGTGCGCTCTATGGCTTTTGCATCGTTATAAATTTTGACCCCCTGCATAGCCAGCATGTGCAACACGTTTAAACGTGTCGTCACTTGCTGCAAGGTACCGCCCGCGATACCCCGCACAAACGCCGCCGCCGGCAAACCCGTGCAACCGGGAATTTGAATCTGCGCATGCCGCCCAGCCATGTCCAGCACACAGCTTTGCAATGCCACAAACACGGCATCCACGCCACGCGCCTTAAAGGCTTGCTTTAATTGCGCGCCATGCCAACCAGCGTCATCAGTAAAAATAGGGATTTGCAAAGAATTAAACCCTAAGCATCCGAAAAAGATTGTTTCAGTAAGGTGCTATTTAATTGCCCAGACTCAAATACCTTGCCCGTTTGGCTATTTCTAATGCGAACTTTAGCCGGTGAAAATAATAATGGATCGATTTTATAAAAATCCATATTGGCCGACTTAAACACTTCGGCAAAGGTTTGGCCGTAGTCTTTGGATGCGCTGCTGGGTAAGTTAAGCGCCAAAGCGTTGGCCGCATCATCGTCACTATTAATCAACAAGTCCACCGTCCCGCCAAACAATATGGCATCGTTGGTACGCCCCATGGCGGTCATAAAATCCTTGGACACCGGCGGCAATACCGCCATCCCACTACCACTGATAATCCGTGACAGTGGAAAATGCAAGGTATGCGCTTTATGCAAAGCCACCTCCAATACCCGCGCCACAATTTGCACCACCCCGGCGATACTGGTGGTGGGGGTAAGAATAATGGTTAAATGGGCGGCGGGCACTTGCGTGTCATGCACGATTTTTGCTATCACGGCATCGGGTGGAATACTGTCCGTTTCCAATACGATGCAGGTGCTGGGCGCTGCATCGCTATAAGCCAATTCTGCAAACAGCGCCTCCCTTTGCGCCAAGGCGCGCGCAGGCCCTGAGCCCAAAGAGAAAAATTTTTCATGGCTCAAAGCCCAGCCTGCGTATTGACTGGCCAAGCAAGCCAATACCGGTTGCTCGGACGAAACAAGGATGGCCGTTGGCCAATTTAACAAAGGCGGATCAAAGCGCTCATCCTTTTGCAAGCGCACACTGGCCAAGCCTCCCAAACATATTTCGGCTATCAGGCGACCGGCTTCCAAGCTGCCCACATGCGCTATGCCTGCATCAACGATGGTGCAACCGGAGGCATGCTTAAATACCCCGAGCTGCAAGACCTCGGCTTGCTGCAGCAAGTTGGCGAGCAAAGGCGCACTTAATTGATTGACACTCAAGTGCCCAGGCGCGCTAGTCGTTGTTGGCATGCTCATCTTTTTTTATACCATTCCCCAATAAATTGTTCAGCATTTTAACTTGAATCGCCAGCAATTGCTTTGCGCCTTCGGCATCCGCAGCCTCAGACCATACAGTACAAATAGCTTGATTGAGCGTCACCAACACAGGCTTATCTGTTGCAGGGCAATCCTCCACCCATGGCGGCCAAACAAAGTTAGCCGCTATGGTCAAATCCCGCAGGCAATAAATCACCGCTTGCGCCTTGGCCTTGGCTAGTACAGTTAATGTTGGCGCCAATATTAAAGCCGGCCCTTGCTGACAGGCGGCAATGTGCATGGCCAGCAAATTTAATTCGGAGGCCGCTCTGTCGTATAAATCCATGCTGGCACTTAAGCGCGGATTAACTTCCAACACATAAACCCGGCCGTCTTGCACGATGGCATCCAAACTATTTAAACCCAACAAAGCAAAACTTAAGGTCAGCGCCTGAGCGGCCTGTAGCATTTGCTGCTGCACGGCCACCGGCAAATCTAGTTGACTGACCGCCCCGCCATAACGATAAGGCATGCCTGCACCGGGACAAACGGCCAACTCATTAAACCCCACGAGCGATAGTTGCTGGCCATTGGCCAAAAACAACATGGAGATGGATAAACCCTTGATGGCTTGCTGCGCATACGTTTGCTCGGGGAATAAAGTCGGCTGCTGTGCAAGCCGTTGAACATGACTGCCGCCACAACCGCCAACCCGCTTGAGCAAAACATCCGGCGGCACATCCTGGCTTAAATGCGTCCACGTTTTAGGGTGGGCTATGCCCTGTTGTGCCAAGGTCGAAAAAAAATGGGTAGGCGCTTTTACCGATGCCAGCGTAGCAGGGAGGTTGCCTAACAGCGGGATGCGTTCGGCAATTTTGGCCAACAAATCAGGCTGAGCCTCAAAACCACTGCCATAAACAAAGCCGAAATACTGCGCTGCATCCAACTGGGCAATGGCGGCCAACATGGCCTCAGCAGCAAAACCACGCTCATCAAAAGCCACCACCTTGGCCGGCTTGGCTAAAGACACTGTTTGGCTGTCGGCATAGCCATCAATGGCGGCAACCAGATAACCGGCTTGCACCGCCGCAGCAACAAAAGGCCGAGCAGAAAGCGCTATGACTAAAAGGGATTTGTTGGACAAATGACTGGCTATGGTCGGCTGAAAAGGATTTCCCTAGCAAGCTTAAATGCCGCCGTGAATTCCAAGCACAGCGGTTGCTCGGCCGCCAGCATTTGTTTTAGCAATTGCTGCTGAATTTGATACTTTAACTGCCCTATGGCCAAGGCCCCTATGGCCACAGCCTGCCCAGCCAAGATGACCTGCCCATCCATGTCCGGGCTCACCCCAACCACAGCAGAAGGTGGCACGGCATTCACGTCTGCCAAGGCTTTTAATTTTTTAGCCGCTTGCAAATGGGCTTGGTCAATAATCTGCACCCCCGCCGCCGCCGCGCAAATAATCAATTCGGCTTGTTCTAAACGTTGCTGCTTGGCTGTCTCAGTACTGCCGTCCAGCACCTGCATAGCCAGTCGGTATTTAGCATTCCAATGCTGCACTTTTTTCTCCAGCTCAGCCACCGCCCTGTGCGTCACCAACTGCACCTTAGCGCCTTGCTGCGCGGCAATAATGGCGGCGCAGCCACCGACCGGGCCATTAGCACCAAATACGCATATGGTTTTGCCCGCAAGATCCAAGCCAAACTGCTGTTTTAGCTGAAATTCCAGCTTAGCCACTATGGCGGCAGCCGTGGTGAACGCACCGGATGGATCGGCAAAGATAGAACAAGCAAAAGGATCAAACATAGTGTTTTTGGCCGCATCCAGCATGGCCATGGCCAGATCGATATCGCGCCCACCGATAAACAAGGCTTCTCGTTTTACGCCCGATGGACTACGCGAAAAAATAGCGTCTTGCGCCAGGGTGACCACCTCCGCCAAATCCACATTGGTGTAAGGCATAATTTTGTCAAAACCAGCGTCAAACGCCATATTAACGTCAAATGGACTGACGTTTTTAGCGGCGGTCATTACATGCAAAATGCTCGGTTTCATGGTATGTACACCCTACTTATTTTCTAGTTAAACATGCTAAATATAAAGCCTAGCCGGCCGTCATCGACAGTTGCGCACCCTGATTATAAGCGCTGCAGACTATCCAACTAAGCCCGCTGTTAGCAAAGGCGATTTTTAACTGTTGCAAATGACGCTCAGCCGACCCCGCATCTGAAAACACGGCAAAGCCGGTCGGACCCCATGAGCTCTGACCATAGCAAGCCACGCCTTTATCAGCCAGATATTGCAACACCGCCGCCACCTCGGCACTGGCATAACGACCGCCTTGGGTGGGTGCAAAATAATCCCCCACATGCGACTGCAAGACTTGTATGGCCTGACCAAACGCGTTCAAATCACGCTCCAATAAAGCCGGCATGGCTTGCATTAACACATGGCGACACAAGTGCGCCGCCAGACTTTCAGGAAACGCCGGCAATTGATCAAAAACCGTACGCTCCAGCTCGCCATGCACGCCAGCTTGTTTAGGATCCAGCACCAACAAAATTCGCCAATCCTCAGGAAAGTCATAGCGAGCCAACAAAGGCGGCGGCCCTAGCGACGCGCCCACCGGATTTTGTCGCCGACCACCATCAATTAACAATCCGCCATGGTCAAATGCGGCCAAACCTATGCCGGAACGTGCGCCTCTGCCGGTCAATGACGCAATGTCCGCCGTCGTTAAATTCAGCTGAAATAGACGGCTTACTGCTACGCCTATGGCCAAGGCCAATTGCGTGCCTGAGCCTAAACCGGCATGCTCAGGCAAGCCTTGCTCAATGTCTATCTTAAGTGCGGTTTTTAATTTTAACTTGGCCAACAACTGCTCGGCCAGCAACAAAGCGCGCTCTTGCGACTCGGCGTTTGCTTGCCAGCTCGCCGCCTCGCTCACGCTAATGATTTGTTTGGGCTCAGACAAACTCAAACCTATGCCGCCAAACTTACGCCCCAAGCCGCCATGCAAATCAAAAAAACCCATGTGCAAACGCCCGCGACTGGTCACTTTAACTTGCTTAGTCATTGCTTTTTCCATAAATCTTTTAAATTGCCCATTCCATCTAAAGCCTGTCTGGCATGCCCCTTATGGGCCTAAGGCATTCTAGACTAGCGCATGCATTTTTGATAGGTTTATACCTTATACCCGCTTAATTTTAAGGCCCAGCACGCTATTTCAGGTGACAGCACCTATTAATTTAGGCAAAATGTTAACTAATCATAATTTACCCCTAGTTAGAACACCTAAGGATTCCACATGTCTGCCCACGTTATTCCATTTGAAAAATTAAGAAACGTCGATGTCCCTTCTGTAGGCGGGAAAAACGCCTCTTTAGGCGAGATGATTTCTCAGCTGTCAGCAAAAGGCGTGCGGGTTCCCACCGGTTTTGCCACCACCGCTGACGCTTACCGCGAATTTTTAAAGGTTAACGGTCTGGACGTTAAAATCAATGCGGCCTTAGATAAACTCAATGTAGACGATACCCAAGCACTGGCGATATGTGGCAAACAAGTACGTGAATGGATCATGGCTGCGCCCTTTCCGGCCGCTTTAGATCAAGCCATCGCCGAGCACTACGAAAGCCTGATTGCCAAATCCGGCCAAGGTGCCACCTTCGCCGTTCGCTCCTCAGCCACGGCTGAAGATTTACCCGACGCGTCGTTTGCCGGTCAACAAGAATCCTTTTTAAACATACACGGCCTAGACAACATTCTGCACGCCATTAAAGAAGTGTTTGCTTCTTTGTACAACGACAGGGCTATTTCCTACCGTGTGCATAAAGGCTTTGTGCATGCTGACGTGGCCTTATCCGCAGGCGTCCAACAAATGGTGCGTAGTGACATAGGCTGTGCCGGCGTCATGTTCACCATAGACACCGAGTCCGGTTTTAAAGACGTGGTGTTCATCACCTCGTCCTACGGCTTAGGTGAAACCGTGGTACAAGGCGCGGTCAATCCAGACGAATTCTACGTACACAAACCCACCCTAGCTCAAGGTAAGCCCTCCATTGTGCGTCGCACCATGGGCTCAAAACTGATTAAAATGGTCTTCTCCGACGCGACGCAAGCGGGAAAAAGCACCCACACGATAGAAGTGGATGCCGTAGACAGCGATCGCTATTCATTGAGCAACGACGATGTATTAGAACTCGCCCGTTACGCCATGACCATAGAAGCGCATTACGGCTGCCCCATGGACATTGAGTGGGGCAAAAATGGCATAGACAATAAACTGTATATCTTGCAAGCCCGTCCTGAGACAGTTAAGTCACAAGAATCATTAAACAACGTCACCGAAACATATAAACTCAATAAACACCAAGCCACCCCGCTGGTCGTGGGTCGTGCCGTGACACAAAAAGTCGGCGTGGGCCCGGTGCGCATCGTACTCGATCCTGCCGACATGCACTTGGTCCAACCTGGCGACGTCTTGGTGGCCGACATGACAGACCCGAACTGGGAACCGGTCATGAAGCGCGCTAGTGCCTTGGTTACCAACCGCGGCGGACGCACTTGCCATGCCGCCATTATTGCGCGTGAATTAGGCATTCCAGCCATCGTAGGCTCAGTCAATGCCACCGACATTTTGCGTGAAGGCGAAGTGGTCACCGTGTCTTGTGCTGAAGGCGAATCCGGCTTCGTCTACCATGGCGCCTTGGATTTTGAAGTCAGCACCCAAGCCACCGCCGAGCTAAGCAAAGCGCCGTGCAAAATCATGATGAACGTGGGCAACCCAGACATGGCATTTGGTTTTGCCAAAACGCCTAACGATGGCGTTGGTTTAGCCCGCCTAGAGTTCGTCATCAACAACATGGTGGGCATACACCCTAAAGCCATTTTGAACATGGAGGCCATGCCAACAGCCGTCAAGGCCACCATTAAAAATCGCACCCGTGGTTACGCCAATCCTAAAGAGTTTTACATAGACAAAATAGCGGAAGGCGTGGCCACCATTGCGGCGGCCTTTTATCCAAAACCGGTCATCGTACGCACCTCGGATTTTAAATCCAATGAGTACAAAAAATTGGTAGGCGGCGACATCTACGAACCGGATGAAGAAAACCCCATGATAGGTTTTCGTGGTGCCGCCCGTTACATGGCAGACGACTTTAAAGAATGTTTTGCCATGGAATGCACGGCCATGAAAAAAGTCCGCGATGAAATGGGTTTAACCAACGTAGAACTGATGATTCCTTTCGTCCGCACCCTAGACGAAGCCAAAGCCGTGATAGACATCATGGCGGCCAATGGCCTTAAACTTGGCGAAAATGGACTGCGCATTATCATGATGTGCGAAATTCCATCCAACGCCTTATTGGCCGAACAATTCTTGGCCTATTTTGACGGTTTTTCAATCGGCTCTAATGATTTAACCCAGTTAACGCTAGGCATGGATAGAGACTCGGGCATCTTGGCCGACGGCTTTGATGAGCGTAATGATGCGGTCAAAGTCTTGATTAAAATGGCCATACAAACCTGCAACCGCTTAGGTAAATACGTGGGCATATGCGGCCAAGGCCCATCCGACCACCCTGACTTTGCCGAATGGTTATTGGCCGAAGGCATACAATCGGTGTCACTCAACCCCGATACCGTGGTCAACACTTGGCAACGTCTAAGCAAAAAATAGGCTTCAGTCCTAGGCTAAGCAGGCAATGATAAACCGGACCGTATTCTTTATTTCCGACGGCACCGGCATCACTGCCGGCGCCTTGGGTAAATTGCTAGAGCACTTCCCTAGCACCCGTTTCACCCAAGTGCGCATGCCCTTTACCGACACCCTAGACAAAATCAAGCTGGCGCAAGACGCGATTCTGCAGGCGGCCGAGCACAGTAGCGGCCGACCGGTGGTGATTATGTCGATTGGTAGCATAGAGCTGCGCAATGCCTTAAAAGAGTCCAACGCCTACTTCATAGACTTATTCAGCACGTTTATCGACCCGCTCGGTGTGGAGTTGGCCCAACAACCGCTGACTGGCGCGGGCATTGCCCACAGTGTCATGGGCAGCAAATACAACGACCGCATGGAAGCGGTTAACTTCACGCTCAACCACGATGACGGCATGACCAATTCCGGCTTGGAAGAAGCGCAAGTTATCTTAGTCGGGGTGTCGCGTTGTGGCAAAACCCCTACCAGCGTTTATTTGGCCATGCAATTCGGTATCAAGGCAGCTAATTACCCGCTCATCCCAGAAGACTTCGAGCGTGGCACCCTGCCGGCCATTCTGCACAAACATTTAGACAAAATCTTCGGCCTCACCATCAAGCCGGAACGCTTGCATGCGGTGCGTAGCGAACGTCGATTTGGTAGTTTCTACGCCTCATTGGAGAATTGCCGCAAAGAAATTGCCACCGCAGAAAATCTCATGCGCAATGCCGGCATCACTTGGGCGGATTCAACCAGCCGTTCGGTAGAAGAATTGTCTGCCATCATCATGGAAAAAACGCACACACTCACCCAGAGTTAAAGGTGTCCCATACCCCCTATGTCCCTCCCCTACAAAAGCGTCATTAAGCTCAGCCTATGGCTCATCGTCTTGCCCGCCCTGCTGTTCGGCTTATACACCTGGGCCAGCCTAAGCTGGGTGTACTCCTCAGGCGAGCGCGCCGGTTACGTACAAAAATTCTCGCTTAAAGGCTATCTATGCAAAACTTGGGAAGGTGAGATTGTCTTGGTGTCCATGCCGGGCACACAAGCTGAAAAGTTTTTCTTTACGGTAGAGGATGCCGCTATTGCCAAGAAAGTAAACGACTCATTAGGTTTACGGGTAAAAATCCATTACCAAGAACACAAAGGCGTCCCCTCTTCTTGCTTTGGCGAAACGGCTTATTTTGTAGATGACCTAGTCGTGCTCGAGAAGTAAGCATCATCCATAATATGGCTGACGAAAAAAACTACATCACCCCGCAAGGGCATGCGGCACTTGAAGCGGAGCTTCAGGCATTACTGAAGGTTGAGCGGCCGGCCTTGGTCAAAGTCGTGTCATGGGCAGCCGGTAACGGCGATCGCAGTGAGAACGGTGATTACATTTATGGTAAGCGGCGCTTGCGGCAAATCGACAGCCGCTTGCGCTTTTTAATGCAACGCATGGACGCCGCCGTTATCGTCGATCCAGCCAGCCAACAAGGCTTAGAAAAAGTATTTTTTGGCGCTTGGGTGAGCTTGTATTCCTTAAAAAATGACAGCGAACATTGCTACCGCATCGTCGGTAAGGATGAATTGAATCCATCCATGGGCTACATCAGTTGGATTTCACCTTTAGCCAAAGTCCTATTAGGCAAACAAGTGGGTGACACCATCCAAGTCTCAGCTCCGGCCGGCGAAGAGCAATACGAAATCATTCAAGTCAGCTACCAGGCGCCAGAGGGACTTTAGCTTAAGTGCATCTTAAATCCATGCAAACGCCAGCGCACTGGGATGTATTCTGCAAGATCGTCGACAACCACGGCGACATTGGCGTGTGTTGGCGTTTAAGTCAGCAATTGGCAAGCGAACACGGACTTTGCGTGCGCCTATTCATAGACGACTTAGCGGCCGCCCAAAAAATCATCCCCCAATTAAACGTGGGCCTTAGCCAACAACGCATGGCCGGCGTGACTATCTGCGCTTGGCCAGATGACAAGGTCATACCGGCCGCAACCGTGTTGGAAACTTTCGCTTGTGGCTTACCCATGGCTTTTCTTGAAAAAATGGTGGCGCAACAAGCGCATTGGATTAACTTGGACTACCTGTCCGCCGAAGATTGGGTGGCCGACTTTCATGGCAAACCTTCCCCCCACCCACAACTGCCCATCACCAAGCATTTCTTCTTCCCCGGCTTTGATTTGGGCACAGGCGGCTTACTGCGTGAACAAGCGCTGATTGAACAGCGTAGCGCTTTCATCCAAGATGCCAGCGTGCAACAGCAGTTTTGGCAAAGCATAGGCTATGAGCAAGCTAGGCCTAAGCCTGAAAACAACCTAAAAATTTCCTTATTTTGTTATCCGCAAGCCAACAGTAAACGCTTAATTGAGGACTTAGTGCTTGCAGATCAATCCGTCACGGTGTTTTTCCCGGCCAGTCTTTTGCAAAGTGCCGACAGCCTCTTCCCTGATTTCAACAAAATCAAGCCGCATACTTTGCAAAAGAACAAGGTCACGGTGCAGTTGCTGCCTTTCCTAAGCTCTGCCAATTACGACCGCTTGCTTTGGTCTTGCGACCTTAATTTTGTGCGCGGCGAAGACAGTTGGGTGCGCGCCCTATGGGCCGGCCAGCCCTTTGTCTGGCAACCCTATATACAAGATGAAGACACCCATTTAAAAAAACTGCAGGCTTTTTTAGATTGCTACAGCCACAACGCCAGCGCCGAATTAACAGCCACGCTAACAGCGGCGCATCACACCTGGTCTAACGCAAAAGAGCCGCGTAAAAACAGTTTTTATGAGCTCATTAAAGGCTTAGCTGAATTCAGGCTTTACGCCGAACAACAAGCAGACGCACTGGCACAGCAGCCCGATCTGGCCAGCAAATTGCTGAGTTTTAATGAAAAACTGATAAAAAATAAGGTATAATTCGCGCCTTTAGTCTTAGGCCTAATTAGCATTTGCTCAGCAAAATTTAATTAAGCTAAGTCTTAACTATTTACTAACCCCTTAATTTAGCAGGGCAATTTTATGAAAACAGCACAAGAACTTCGCGCCGGTAATGTGATTATGGTCGGCAATGACCCTTTGGTCGTGGTTAAAGCCGAATACACCAAATCGGGTCGTAGCACGGCTGTAGTAAAAATGAAATTTAAAAATCTATTGACCGACACGCCTAGCGAAACCATCTATGGCGCCGGCGATAAATTTGAAGTGGTTATCTTAGAGAAAAAAGAAGCGACTTACTCTTACTTCGCTGACCCTAGTTACGTATTCATGGATGCGGATTACAACCAGTACGACGTCGATGCCGAATTCATGGAAGACGTGCTGCCATACCTAGAAGATGGCATGCCGGCAGACATCCGTTTCTACAACGAAAAAGCCATTTCCGTTGAATTGCCTACCACCGTGGTGCGTGAAATCACCTATACCGAACCGGCTGTTAAAGGTGACACTTCAGGCAAGGTCATGAAACCCGCCAAATTGGCTACTGGCTTCGAATTGCCGGTGCCATTGTTTTGTGCACAAGGTGATAAAATTGAAATTGACACACGTACTGGCGAATACAGAAACCGCGTTTTAAAATAACTCCCAGCCATTTAGTGGCAGGTGTTTAAGCAAAAAGGGAGCAAAATTGCTCCCTTTTTTAATGCCTAAAAAAGCTTAATCGCGCTATCATAACGCTAAGCAAAAACAACCCTGGCCTGGAGGTACGCGGCATGAACGATAAACAATTAGTCGCCTTGGCGGCGGCACAATACGTTCAAAACGACATGTTGGTGGGCTTGGGCACCGGCTCTACCGCCAATTACTTCATCGCCGAATTGGCCAGACGGCAACGCGATGAGGGTTTGAAAATCACCACCGTAGCCAGCTCCACCATCAGCGCCCAACAAGCGCAAGCGCAAAACTTAGCCATTGTCGCCTTGGAGCACATCGGCCGTATCGATTTATACGTAGACGGTGCGGATGAATTTGACTCAGACAGAACACTGCTCAAAGGACGCGGCAGCGACTTGGTCAAAGAGAAATTACTGGCCAAAGCCGCCAATGAATTTATTGCAGTAGCGGAAGCCGGCAAACGGGTGGATCGCATAGGGCAAAATTATGCCATACCAATAGAAGTCATGCCCTACGCCTGGCAACTCGCCCATAAGAGTCTAGAAGACTTAGGCGGCTTAGGGGATTTGCGGCCCAACGCGGCTAAAGATGGCTTTTGGATCACATCGCACGGCAGTTATGTACTCGATATGCGCTTTGCCAATATCAGCGATGCTCAGCAACTCAACACCCTCATCAACAATACGCCAGGCGTGGTCGAACACGGTATTTTTCATGGGCTATGCGACGCCTTATTTATCGCCGAAAATGGCACAGTGAGTGAGCATTGGGCTTGAACAGCCTCTTGAGTCCTCTGCCTTACCTGCGATTAGGTCTAGCCTTACTGTGCGCCGGGCTTGTCGCCTGCAAACCCAGCAGTTCGATAGACACCGCACCTAGCATCAATCCCAATAAAAAAGAAATCGTCTTCGTTACCCATAATGGCCCTAGCACTTACTACTTGGCTAACGATAATCAACCGGCCGGTATAGAGTACGACTTAGCCGTGTTGTTTGTGCACGAGCATTATCCCGACCATGCAATACGCTTTGTCTTGGCCAACAGCATCAGCGACGTCATTCCTAGCCTATTAAAAAATAAAGCCCACATTGCCGCAGCCAATTTAACCATTACCAACTTACGCAAGCATCTGGTGCAGTTTGCCAGCCCTTACCAAGAAACGCAGCAACAGCTTATTTTCAATAATGAATTGAATAAGAAACCCAAGGGCTTGAATGAGCTGGCCGATAAAAAAATCAGCGTCCCCAAGGGTACCAGTTACGCAGAGCGTTTAACACAGCTGCAAAAAACCCAGCCCAGCCTGCACTGGACCAGCGAGAACCACACCAACACCGAATCCTTATTGGAAGAAGTGGCGGACGGTTTGTTGGATTTCACGGTGGCCGACAGCCATCTGGCCGCGTTAATGCAAAACCATTACCCAAACTTAGAGGTGGCCATGAACTTAGGCCCTAGCGATAAGATTGCTTGGGCCATGTCAAAAAATGCCGACCCTCGTTTGGTGCTGAAGGTGCAAGCTTTTTTTGCCAAGATTAAAGCCGACGGCAGATTGCGCAATTTATTAGACCGTTATTACGGACACAATGAGCGCTTAAACACACTGGACGTCTCTACTTTTCTTAAAGACAGCAACACCTTGCTCCCCAAATACCTACGCCTATTTAAGCAAGCCGAAAATATCACCGGCATAGACTGGCGTTTACTGGCCGCCTTAAGCTACAGAGAGTCGCACTGGGACACCTACAGCACCTCGCCAACCAATGTGCGCGGCTTGATGATGCTCACCGAGGAAACCGCCGA
>SXVG01000102.1 GCA_005791685.1 Methylotenera sp.
AGCTTGAATGGCTACCGATTATTCAATTGGCACACCGCTGGCATCTGGCACGTGCCCTTGCTATGGAGCCTCTATCTATCCGCTTGCTTAATTAATCTGGCTTTTCTTTTTTATGGCTTAAGCGCACTGTATCCACAACTTAGCCTACTGAGTCTGCATATTTTCACGGTAGGTGGCCTAGGGTTAATGACGCTTAGCATGATGTCGCGGGTGGCATTAGGCCACACCGGGCGTAACATCAACCAGCCCTCAGCCTGGTTAAAAATCGCCTTTGCCAGCCTAGTTGTCAGCGCGCTATGTCGCGCCTTGCTGCCCATGCTCTTTACCCAACTTTACCCTATCTGGCTAATACTGGCGGCTATTTTATGGCTAGTCAGTTTTACCATTTTTGTGCTGATCTATACCCCCATACTGATAAAACCCAGAATGGACGGCTTACTGGGCTAAGCCAACTTCAGCGCGGCTTTAATGCGTCTAAACGTTTGGCTAAACAAATTGCCATCCAATTTGTAGTGCTTATGCAATGCTTGTTTGACTTCCCAATTGACCGTCAGGCCCGCCGGAAACGTCACCAAATCCCCTTTAGTAAACCGTACAGGCTGGCCACCGCTTGGCGTAACCACGCATTCACCGGCTAAAATATAGGCTATTTCTTGCTCAGGAAAAGTCCAAGGAAACACCGACACTTCTTTTTGCCAAGTGGGCCATTTTTTAACATTGAGGGCGTCTAAACGGGCTTGGTCGGGATGGCTTTCTACAATGATCTTATTATTAACAGCGTGGCTCATGGTGACTTATCTTCAGTGGTTAAGGTGCGCTATTTTAGCGTATTGGTAGGCATTTGTTATGGGAATCTGGCATAAGTAGTAAAATAGCCGTTTTGGATTTTTAGCCTTAAATTTTATGCGTATAAGCTTAGAAGATGCCGCAGTCAGACTGCAACAAGGTGAAGTGGTCGCCATCCCTACCGAAACGGTCTATGGATTAGCCGCCGACGCCAGCAATGACTTGGCTTTAGCTAAAATATTCAGTACCAAACAACGCCCAGCCGACCACCCACTGATAGTGCATATCAGCGATCTTAGCCAAGTAAGCAACTGGGCCAGCGTTTTTCCTGACACCGCGCATAAGCTGGCTAAGGCTTTTTGGCCGGGCCCCCTCACCTTAATTTTACCGGCAAAAGACCATGTGTCTAAAGTGCTGCGTGGCGGTGAAACCACCATCGCTTTACGTGTGCCCAAGCACCCCATGGCGCTGGCCTTATTAAACCTAAGCCAACTGAGCTTGGCCGCCCCCTCCGCCAATTTATTCACCCAACTCAGCCCAACCACAGCCGCCCACGTAGAAGCAGGTTTAGGCGCAAACATGCCGGTGTTAGACGGTGGGGCTTGCCAAGTGGGCATAGAATCGAGCATAGTCAGCGTGGCGGCAGACGGCAGCTGGCTGCTATTACGGCCTGGCATGATCAGTGCGGCGGACATTAGCCGTGTGGCAGGGCAGTCGCCACAAACGGCAGGTCCTAGCAAGCCATTAGCGGCACCCGCCATCCCCAAAGCACCCGGTCAGCATGCCTTGCATTACTCCCCGCGCACACCACTGCTGTTATTCAAAGACAGGGCCAGCCTCATCCTGGCCTGTGAAAATTTTCAACAAACTGACCTGCGATGCGCCGCCTTAGTCATAGGCGTAGGAGAGAAACCAAATTGCCCAACCACCGTCTTGAATAACGTGCCGACCGAAGTGGCAGAACAGTTATACGGCGTACTGCATGACTTAGACGCACTCAAGGTCGACAGATTGCTAGTGGAATTGCCGGCAGCGACCGCCGCATGGGCCGCCGTTTTAGATAGGTTAACGCGTGCCGGCCATACAAAACCGCGGTAATTTCCGTGCCCGCATGCCAGTGATTTAACACTTGCATGCAACACAAAATTAGCGTAATTTTGCCTCTTAAATAATGCATTAACTGTGGAGATGACCATGGATAATAAATACGGTTTAGGCAGTGCAAAAGTCGCCACCGAGCATCACGAAACACACCATAAAACCAGCAAACATCCGCCTGACAAATGCAAGTTCTGTGGGCATGACCAGTTAGTGCTTTGCCCTACCATGCACGATCACCGCTGCGCCGCTTGCAATGAGTGGCAAAATGACGTTCCTCAAGGTTATTCAACCGGCAGAAGCAACGATTACTAATTAAACTAGCCAAGTGCATGTGCTTTCTGCCTGCCACGACAAAAACTATCTTTTTTGTAAAATAAAGTGTTCTTTTACGCAAGTTTCCCTAACTTAATAAGCTATTTAAGTTTTATAATCTTGCCTACAAAAACCCCTTTCCATTAAACAACTCCAAAAGAGAAGATAAATGTCTACAAAAAATGCTGATATTGGCCTAGTTGGCCTAGCTGTTATGGGCCAAAACTTAGCCCTAAATATTGCCGATCACGGCTACACCATTGCGGTTTATAACCGCGACTCAAAAAAAATGGTGAACTTCATAGAAGAATGTAAAAAAAATGAGCCGTCTGCTGAACGCGTCATTGGTCACGCCGATTTAGCTTCATTTGTATTGAGTATTAAACGCCCACGTAAAATCATCTTATTAGTTAAAGCCGGTAGCGCAACAGACGTCACCATCAATGCCCTACTGCCTTACTTAGAGCAAGGCGACATCATCATCGACGGTGGTAACTCATTGTGGACAGACACCATACGCCGTGAAAAAGAACTGGCCGTTAAAGGCATAGACTTCATCGGTTCTGGCGTATCAGGCGGTGAAACCGGTGCGCGCTTTGGCCCTTCATTAATGCCTTCAGGCACCCGTAAAGCTTGGGCCAGTTTAGAGCCTATTTGGCGTGATATTGCCGCCAAAGTGGACGCCGTAACTGGCGAGCCTATGGAAGGCGGCAAACCAGGCAAGCCTGTGGTCGGTGGTTTCTCTTGTGCCGAGTACATTGGTCCAGACGGTGCCGGTCACTATGTAAAAATGGTGCACAACGGTATTGAATACATCGATATGCAGTTAATTTGCGAAGCTTACTGGTTAATGAAAAACTTGTTAGGCATGCCAGCCGATGAAATCGGTAAAGTATTTGAAGAGTGGAACAAAGGCGAATTGTCCAGCTTCTTGATAGAAATTACCGCCGACATTCTGCAACAAAAAGACCCGATGGGCCCAGGCTTCTTGGTTGACAAAATTTTAGATACCGCTGGTCAAAAAGGCACCGGTCAATGGACCGCTGCCAACGCACTGGAATTAGGCGCACCGGCTAACGCCATTGCCGCCGCGGTTTATGCCCGCGCTTTATCCAGCTTAAAAGACGAGCGCGTGGAAGCCAGCAAAATCTTAAAAGGCCCAGCGATTAAAATCGAAACGGACAAAAAAGCCATCATTGACGCGATTAAAAACGCCTTGTATTGCTCAAAAATCTGCGCTTACGCACAAGGCTTCCAATTAATCGACAAAGCACAAGTCGCTTACAACTGGAAACTTAACTTCGGTGAAATTGCACAAATTTGGCGTGGTGGTTGCATTATTCGCGCTCGCTTCTTGCAAAAAATTACCGATGCGTATGCCTTGAATTCTCGTTTGAAAAACTTGATGTTGGATCCATACTTTACCAACGCCATGAACGAAGGCCAAGCAGGCTGGCGTAAAGTGATTGCCCTAGCGGTCACCAACGGCATTCCCGCACAAGGCTTTGCCGCGGCGATGGCCTATTACGACGGCTACCGCAGCGCCGTATTGCCAGCCAACTTGCTACAAGGTCAACGCGATTATTTCGGTGCGCACACGTATGAGCGCGTGGATCAGCCACGTGGTCAGTTCTACCACTTGGATTGGCCAGAAACCAGCCGTCCACAGCTAGAAATTTAAGGCGTACTTCAGTGGAATTAAAAAGGCGATGCTATGCATCGCCTTTTTTTATAAACCCTAAACCCATTTTGACGCCGATAAACACAGATAAAAAACTTCTCGCCACAGAGACACAGAGAAAATCAAAAAACTTTGGTAGGTCGGCCTTTGGCGTGTAAATAACCAGCTTTAACTGGTATATTTCACGGACAAGCCATAAGCTGGCTTAGGCCGATAAAAACGGTCCTTGTCGGGATTCATCCCGACCGACACCATCAGGTTTTATCGGCGTCAAGAAGGTTTAGATTGTCTCTGTGTCTCTGTGGTGAATGGGTTTGATTTTATCTGTGTTTATCCGTGTGCATCTGTGGCTAATGTTTTTTAGGTTTTCTCTGTGGGGCATACGTTCTTACAAAGCACCTAGGGCCGCAATACGGGCGTTCAGGCTTGGGTGGCTAGCAAACAAGCCAGCCCAATTGGCCTGACCACCAGCAATGCCCGATGCGACCATTTGTTTAGGCAATACACTGGGCTCATGCACGGCTTGCAAACGTTGCAGTGCCGCTATCATGTTCTTGGCGCTAGACAATCGCGCGGCGCCAGCATCGGCACGGAATTCGCGTTGACGCGAAAACCACATCACTACCATGCTGGCCAACACGCCTAACAGTAACTCAGCAATAATCATGGTGATAAAAAAAGCTGGGCCGGTGCCTTTTTCCGTTTTAAAAATCACTTTATCCACGGCGTAGCCTATCACCCGTGAGAAGAACATGACAAACGTGTTGACCACGCCTTGAATCAAAGTGAGCGTCACCATATCGCCATTGGCAATGTGCGACACTTCATGCGCCAACACCGCTTCTGCTTCGTCTTTGCTCATGGCATTCAGCAAACCACTGGACACCGCCACCAAGGCGCTGTTTTTAGTCATGCCGGTCGCAAACGCATTTACTTCAGGCGAATTAAATACCGCCACTTCTGGCATTTTTATGCCGGCAATGTCCGCTTGTACACGCACCGTTTTCATCAACCAAATTTCCGTGAGGGTTTGCGGCTCAACAATCACTACCGCACCAGACATGCGTTTAGCCGACCATTTAGACATGGCCAATGAAATAAACGCGCCGCCAAAGCCCATGATGGCGGCAAAAGCCAATAAATTACCCAAATCCAAGCCGTTGGCATTCAAATAAGGCTCCACGCCCAATAGGCGCATGGTGATGGACAACACTAAAACAATGGCCAAATTGGTGGCTAAAAAATAAACGATGCGTTTCATAAAGAACTCCCATGCATAAAATAATACGGTTTCAGACTGCTGTTAAAGATCTTGGTTCTAGCTTAGGCACCATCAGCCACACTAAAGGGTACGGCTAAATAAATTAAGCGCCAACTGATAGCACAACAGCGCGGTTTGTGCATCGTAACGCTCGTCGCCATCCCGCATAAAAGCGTGTTGGGCATTAAACTCATGCCAAGTAAAAACTAAATTAGCCGCCGTCATTTTGTCGTAAACCTGGCGGCGGCCGGCAGTTGGAATATGACTGTCTTGCTTACCCCAAATCATCAGCAATTCACCGCTAATATCGGACAGCCGCTCCATGCTGTGTTGGCCGGGTTTATTCGGGATGGTCAAAGCATGCAAATCGGTGGCATAAAAACACGCTGTGCTTTTAATGTCTGGCTGCAACGCCGCACGGAAAGCCAAATGACCGCCTATACAAAACCCCATGGCCGCTATACTGCCGTTGTACCAAGCTTGCTGTTTTACAAAAGCGATCATGGCCGCATTATCGCTATCGTAGCCCTGCACATCCTTAGTTGCCTTATCGGCGTTACCCTTGTCGCGGCCGGCATCGTCGTAAGTCAATACCGTGCCTATCGGATTGAGCTCATGAAACACCTCAGGCACCAGCACCACATAGCCATGACTGGCCATGATTTTAGCGGCACTTTCTATCGGGCCGGTTTGCTGAAAAATTTCCGAATAAAACAGTAGGGTTGGATAGGGCTTATTAACAGCAGCTTTATCCAGCGGACGGTGGATATAGGTGCGCATAATGCCGGTCGGCGTATGGATATCAGCAATTTCACTTTGAAGATTCATGGTGGGCTTTCTAAATAAAGGCGGCCAGTCTAGGCAGACTTAGCCGCACGCTAAAATTTTAGCTATTGTACAACGTGGCCGCCCATTTTGGATGATGTTGCCATGGCGGATAAATAGCTGAGATAAGGTTTGCTAACACCCCTATTATTTCCGTAAAATGGTGCTTTAAATTGTCCCATACACTTCAGCGCATGCAACTGACTATCAATGGTAAGGCCCGTGATTTTGCTGTTAGCCCCTTTTCTGTGGCCGACTTAGTCCTTAGCCTAGATTTACAAGGCAAGCGCTTGGCGATTGAGCGCAACGGCGAAATAGTGCCGCGCAGTCAATTTGCCAGCACCCTATTGGCGACAGGCGATCAATTGGAAATTGTCGGTGCAGTGGGAGGCGGTTAGCCCGCCTCAAGCATCATCATCTTAAGGATAAAACGTGTCAGATTTATTGAAAATTGCAGATAAAAGCTATCAATCTCGTTTATTGGTAGGCACCGGCAAATACCAAGACTTTAAGCAAACACGCGCGGCGATAGACGCCAGCGGCGCAGAAATCATCACCGTCGCCATACGCCGCACCAACATAGGTCAAACGGCCGGCGAACCGTCCTTACTAGACTTTCTACCGCCCGATCAATTTACCTATTTGCCCAACACCGCTGGCTGCTATTCGGCCGACGACGCGGTGCGCACTTTGCGTTTAGCACGCGAATTGCTCGATGGCCACAAATTGGTGAAATTAGAAGTGTTGGGCGACCCCAATACGCTCTACCCCAATATGATAGAAACCCTAGCCGCCGCCAAAGTACTGGTCAAAGACGGCTTTGACGTGATGGTGTATTGCTCGGACGACCCCATTATAGCCAAGCAATTAGAAGACATAGGCTGTTGTGCGGTGATGCCACTGGCCTCCTTAATTGGTTCTGGCATGGGTATTTTAAATCCATGGAATTTACAAATCATTATCGCCAACGCCAACATTCCGGTCTTGGTCGATGCCGGCGTAGGCACCGCCTCCGATGCCGCCATTGCCATGGAACTGGGATGCCAAGGCGTGCTCATGAATACCGCCATTGCCGCGGCGAACGATCCGGTCAAGATGGCCGGCGCCATGAAAAAAGCCGTGGAAGCCGGCCGTGAAGCTTATTTGGCTGGACGCATGGCAAAAAAACTGTACTCCGCCAGTCCCAGCTCACCCACCACCGGTCTCATTAGCTAAATGACCGCAGCAGCCAAACATTACGAATGCGTGGTCACGGTTGAAACCGAGTTTCTACCCGACCAATCCGATCTTGCGCGCAACCGTTATGCCTTTGCCTACCACATTAAAATTATTAATACTGGCAATGTCGCCGCCCAATTAATCAGTCGGCACTGGATAATTAACGAGTTCAATGGCGAACAACAAGAGGTGCGGGGCTTGGGCGTGGTGGGCGTGCAGCCTTTACTTAAACCTGGCCAGCTTTTTGAATACACCAGCGGCACCGTCCTCACCACCCCCAACGGCAAAATGCATGGCAGCTACCAAATGGTCGCCGATGACGGCACGCCATTTGCTGTCGCGGTGCCAGCCTTCACCTTAACCATGCCCCGAGTATTGCATTAAACCTTACCCAGCCAGCCCGCCATGTCCTCAATAAAAAAAACCGTAAGTCTCATTTTAGTTGCCTTACTTAGCGCCGGCTTGCAAGGTTGCGCTAAGCCATTGCTAAAACCCCAGCCGCCAGTTGCCAGCAAACCCGATTGCGCCTGCGATAAAGAGAAAATAGCCGAAAAACCCGCGGACAAATGCCCCGTCATCAGCGAACCCACCAAACCGGCAGATCAAAAAATAGCCGATTACGGCCTATTAAAACCCGCCCAGTGGGAAGAGGTGGATGGCCTAAGCGCAGACAACAGTGAAGCCGATAATTTAAGTTTGGCCTGGCCCGCTTGGCTACAAAGTTGCAGCGCATTGGCGAAAAAACCCATGTGGAAAAATGCCTGCGATGCCGCCAACACGCTCACATCACAAACAAACAGCGCACCCGATTCAGACAGCATACGCGCGTATTTCAAACAAAATTTTAGCGTGTACAAAACCACCAATGTTGAAGGCAATGACAGCGGCTTGATTACCGGTTACTACCAACCCATCTTAAAAGGCAGTCGTAGCCCATCCGCTAAGTACGCCCACCCTTTATACACCACCCCAGCCGACTTAATCACCGTGGAATTAAACGGCTTGTTTCCCGAGCTCAAGTACAAACGCGTACGTGGCCGACTGGTCGGCAATAAATTGGTGCCGTATTACAACCGGGCCGAAATTGAAACCAACAGCTCACCGCTTAAAGGCCAGGAATTTATCTACATTGACAACATCGTTGACGTATTCTTTCTACAGATACAAGGCTCAGGCTTGGTGCAATTAGAAAATGGTGAACAAATACCGGTAGGCTATGCTGACCAAAATGGCCATAGCTACAACTCAGTGGGCCGTTTACTCATAGAACGGGGTGAACTTAGCAGCACCAATGCCTCCATGGCTGGCATTAAAAACTGGGTGAAAAATAACCCGCTTAAATTTCGCGAATTACTCAACAACAACCCCAGCTTTGTGTTCTTTAGAGAATTACCCGCCGGCTTACCCGGCCCCATTGGCGCCTTAGGTGTGCCTATTTTGGCTGAGCGTGCCGTGGCCGTGGACCCAAAATTTGTACCCTTGGGTGCGCCGGTATTTTTATCCACCACCCAACCGAATAACAACAAACCATTAAAACGCTTGATGATGGCGCAAGACACTGGTGGCGCCATTAAAGGCGGCGTGCGCGCTGACTTTTTCTGGGGCGCAGGGGCCGAGGCCGGCGCCAAAGCGGGTGCCATGAAACAAAACGGTAAAATTTGGGTGCTGCTACCTAAAGAATTTGTCCTGAAATAAACCCCTCGCCACAGATTAAACCCATGCACCACAGAGGCACAGAGAAAATCTAAAAAAACCATTTGACGCAGATGAACGCCGATAAGACTACCCGTTTAGCCACAGATGCACACGGATAAACACAGATAAATCAAAACCTTCTGTAGGTCGGCCTTCAGGCCGATAAAAACGGTCCTTGTCGGGATGAATCC
>SXVG01000018.1 GCA_005791685.1 Methylotenera sp.
ATCAATGCTCTTAAGGCAGCATCGTCGGTCATGTCTATGGTGTAGGCACGGTGCGCCACTTGTTGGCCTGGGGCATTTTCGTAACGATCAACGGCGATGACTTCCACCCCTAAGCGTTGCAATGCAATGATGACTTCTTTACCCAGCTCGCCGCTGCCTAGCAGCATGACACGGGTGGCATTCGGGCTTAATGGGCTACCAATTTGCATGAAATTCTTTCCGTTTTGAATTGGCCTCATCATACCATGCGAGGGCCAGTGCCGTCATTGCTGATGCAAGGCCTTACTGATGAACGCGGATTAAACCCACTCACCACAGAGACACAGAGACACAGAGAAACCCTAAAGCCATTTTGACGCAGATAAACGCCGATAAAACAAAAGCTTTATAAGCTTTTGACCTTCTCCTGGCCTGTCGTGTCCTCACGAATTTCAAACCGAGATCTTTGAGGCTTAGAAATGACGGGGATGCCCCTGCACATCTGTGGTAAATGGGTTTAATCGGCGTTTATCTGCGTCAAAATGGTTTTTAGCTTTGTACCGAAAGGGACTTACCTACTCAAGGGCTTTGGCGCTGATTTGGTATTTATCCATGCGATAACGCATGGTCATGCGGGTAATGCCCAGCTTACGCGCAGCTTCCGAGACATTGTTACGGCTGTCCGATAGCACTTTCAGCAAGATGGCTTTCTCGGTGTCGTAAAGGGTCGCGTGGCTGGATATGGGGGCAACTTCATTGCCGGCTGGATTGCTGACGACTAAATCCGCGCCAGTAATTTGACTGTTTTGGCACAACAACATGGCGCGACTGACTTGGTGCTTGAGTTCACGCACGTTGCCCGGCCAAGGGTAATTGCTCAGTGTGGCGATGGCGTCGCTTGAGAAAACCGGCGCGGCCAACCCATAACGGCGCGCGGTTTGGCTAGCGAAATGCCGCGCCAATAACAAGGCATCGCCTGTCCGTTCACGCAAAGGCGGCATACTTAGGCTCATGACGTTCAAACGGTAATACAAATCTTGCCTAAACCCGCCGCTTAAGGACATCTCATGCAAATCACGGTTGCTAGCGGCAATAAAACGTGCTGGCACAGGGCGTTCTTTGGTGGAACCTAAGCGGCGTACCCTACGTCGCTCCAACACATTGAGCAACTTGGCTTGCAAACTTAAAGGCAGCTCGCCGATTTCGTCTAAAAATAAAGTACCGTCTTCGGCCGCTTCTATCAAACCAGGACGGCTAGCAACGGCGCCGGTAAACGCACCCTTCTCGTGGCCGAACAATTCGCTTTCCATCAAATCGGCTGGCAAGGACGCACAATCAATGTGCACAAAAGGCTGGTCTTTATTCGGGCAAGACGCGTGCAACAACCGCGCCGCCACGTCTTTGCCGGTGCCGGTTTCACCGCTAATGAGCACGGTGGGTGGCACCACGTCGTCTGCCACAAACTGCGCAATACGCTTGATTTGCGCCTTAATACTCTGCATGGCGGGGCTGTCGCCCAACATTTCCACGCCTTCCACCGCATGGGCATTGCGTTGCCGCGAATAATCCAAACTGTTGCTTTGCAGCACCGCCGCTTCGACCTTTTGCACCGCCAGCAGCAACTCCTCTAAATCTATGGGCTTTTTAAGGTAATCCACCGCGCCCTGCTTGATGGCATGCACGGCATCGCTGATGTCACCGAAGGCGGTCATGACAATCACGGCGGCGTTTTTGGCCATCAATTCGGCCAATATTTCTAAGCCATTGCCATCGGGCAAGCGCATGTCTAGCAACACCAAATCGGCAGAAAACTGCTTAGCTATGGCACGTGCGTCTTGCAGGGTTTCCACGTGCTCGCACTCGTAACCGGCTTTTTGCAATTTGCGCATCACCGCCCGCGCAAACAACACCTCGTCCTCAACGATCAAGACTTTGGCTGCTGGCTTAATAGCGGTGGTTTTGCCGTATGTGTTTTGTGCTAATTGCAATGCAATATTCTCATTTCATCGTATTCGTAAACGGCCCAATCAAAAATGCCGACTTAGTCGGCATTTTTGTTGAGATTAAAACTTAGTCTGCATCCACGGCGGCGGCGATGCCTTTAGGCTTGCCGAAGTCGTAACGCATGCCTATCCAAGCCGCACGCGGTGCGCCCGGGGCTAAGAATAACTCTTTCTTAGGGCTGTTGCCCGCATTAAAATCGTTATTATCAGTAAAGACATTTTCGCCCAATAAACCGCTGCTGTAATACTTGCGATCAAACACGTTGTTCACCTTAGCAAACAACTGCCAACCGCTGGCATTGAAGTCATAACGGCTGTCTAGATTTAGTATTGCATAACCTTTAACTTTGCCTGAACCAAAGTAGGTAACATCATCTGCTTGGTGCTGATTGTTCTCATTGCCACGCGCGTATTGGTCTGAGAACGCCACGCCTGTACTGCCTATGCTCCAATTAGGCGTAGCTTGCCATACCCCGCGCAATTTAAATTGGTGCTTAGCAATACCGGCCATTTTATCGCCTTTAGAAACGTCAATGACTTTTCTTAGTACACCATTTGTCGTACGAGAGACTCTAGATGAGTTGGCTTGTGAAGCAATTTCAAAGGCATCTTGGTAAGTGGCGTCAATCAAGCTGTAACCAGCTGTCCAGCTAAAATTGCCCACCTTGCTATTAAACGCTAGATCCAAGCCTTGCCTACGGGTTTTACCCACGTTATCAAAATAACCAGCGCCGGTGGTGCCAGAGGCAACAAACTGCAAGTCGTTATGGTTAACAGCACGGTAAGCGCCCAGTGACCAACGCGTATCACCTAACTTACCGCGTACGCCGCCTTCAAAGGTTTTTGCCACCACTTGCTGCAAGGGTGGGTCACCGGCCATGGCATTAGGTAACAAGCAAGGGTGCAAGGGGTCGGCACAGCCTGTTTCGATTGGGCTAGGTGCACGACTGCCTTCGTTATAACCTAGATAGCTGTTAAGTTCTGGGGTGAACGCATAAGCCACACCCACCGCCGGATTAAAGCGTTTAAAAACATGATTGCCGCCGGCGTCACCGCCAGCATCGCTCACTAAAGTTTGCGTACCTCCAACTCCAAAATCAGTACATTCTATTGAAACGCTACCATCACTATTCTCAATACAAGTCGCCTCTTTATGTAAAACCCAGTTGTCCACCAAATTCACCTTGGTGTAGTTATAGCGGCCAGATGCCGTGAATGCCAGTTTTTGTGTCACGTTAAAGGTGTCCGTGGCAAATAAACTCCAGGTTTTATTGCGTCCATTCAGATCATTCTCGGTATTGATGGCTGAATCTAAATTAATTAAGCCACGCGCCGTATCAAACCCGCGATTAGCAGCCAAACCCGCCAATTGTTCGGTTTGCGTGAAATGGGTGCGGCCATAATCTGCACTCGCGCCCGTTACCAATAAATTCTTATCCGTTACCCAACTTAACTGCGCCGTGCCGCCGTAACCTTTATTAGTCGTGGCGCTGCGATTATTCACACCTTTTGCATACTTATTATCACAAGAGTCAGGTCTAACACTAAGACCATCACAAGCATCCCATAAAGCTTCGTACTCGTCGTTGACGTCACCGTTCAAGGTTTTGGTTTTATTCTGACGGAAGTAAGCATTGGTAGTTAGCAAGAATTCATCAGAAAGCCAATGGCTGACTTTGCCGTTTATAAACGTCATTTTATTTTGCGTGTTGTCAGGCTTGGTATAAATAGAATCGTAGCCATAGGTATTCATCAAGGTTTGTGCTTGATAGCCGTTACCGGTTAAATCGGTGTCGGCACCTGAGAAACTGACGTCCACGTCGGTTTTTTCATTGCTCCAGCCCAATTTAGCGAAGCCTTGCAACACGTCCGATGGCGAAGCATCGCGCCAACCATTTTCATCAAATTTGTTACCGGCAAAGAAATAGCTTACGCCATTAGCCGTTTTGCCGCCGTATTCACCTTCTGCCGCCCAACGGCCAAATGAGCCACCTAGAACTTGTAGCCCACCGCCTGGGTAGTGCTCGCCACTCTTGGTTTGTACGGACAGTGCGCCACCTAAGGTATTTAGCCCAAATAATGGGTTGGAGCCTGGCATCAAGGTCATGCTAGAAATGGCATTTTGTGGAATTAAATCCCAGTTAACCGTGTCGCCGAATGGCTCGTTGATACGCACGCCGTCTTGATAGACAGACAAGCCTTGTGGTGTACCGACCAAAGGCGAGGCGGTGAAGCCACGGAAATTCACATCCGGTTGGTATGGGTTGTTTTGCGCTTCATTGATGTTCACGCCCGACATGTTTTGATTCATGAAATCCGCAACGCCTAAGCTTTGTTGCTTTTGTATGGCATCGCCTTTCACCACTTGCACATTGGACGGCACCTGCTCAACCGGCACACCCATGCCAGCCAATGGCGTGGTACTGACCACTTCAATTTTACCCAGCTCCATGGCTTCGGCTTTATTTTCCGCCCATGCCGCGTGCGGCACGGCGTAGGCCGCTAAAATAGCGGCAGCGCTTAGTTTTACTTGCAATGCTTTTTTCATATCAAAGTCCTTAGTTTTAATGTGCTACGGCCTTTATAGAGCAATAAGCATTCCAACAATTAAATTTAATTAAAAATACCAACAAAATCAATAAATTAAAAAGTTAATATAATTTTCACTTTTATATTGGATGGCGCTAGGCGTAAAAGTTGGTTAAATATAGCCAATTTATTGGTTGTTTACAACCAATATTTGGTTGTAAACAACCAGAATAATGCAGTGGGATGAGAAAAACCTTAGCATAACCAGCCAAGCTCACGCTTCAACAGGCTCAGCATGAACGGGGTTGAAATTGCGTCAAAATGGTTTTAGGTTTTCTCTGCAGTGAAAGACTTTCAAAATGGATTCCCATTTGCACACCTCAAGGGTATTCCGATTTACTAAGCGCTAAAGCACTTGTAAAGTCGCATACGAGAATGGCGGGATAGGTTTGCATCTGTGGCTAACTGATTTAATTTATTGGCGATTGTAAATTATTAACATTGGCGCTAATATTACAAATCGAAATATTAAGTTTGGATTTGTAATATGATCCCACGTTTAGCTGATGAGACTTTGCGCCGTTTAGCCAAGGGCTTTCCGATTGTTGCCTTAACCGGGCCACGGCAATCTGGAAAAACCACGCTGGCGAGGGCGGTTTTTTCTGATAAGTCTTATGTTTCTTTAGAAAATCCAGAAGAGCGAGAATTTGCCGAGCGCGACCCTCAGCGGTTTTTGCTACGATTCAATGATGGCGCTATTTTGGACGAAGTGCAACGTTGTCCTGCATTGCTGTCATGGTTGCAGGGCTTGGTGGATGAGCGTGGCCGCATGGGGGATTTCATTCTAACCGGATCAGCTCAGTTTGATTTGATATCCGGTATGACGCAATCATTGGCGGGGCGCGTGGGGCGTATCGAATTGTTGCCTCTTTCTGCGAGCGAGCTTGCGAGGGTGGATAAACTGCCCCACTCGCTGGATAAGATGCTGTTGTGTGGTGGCTATCCCGCCCTGTTCGACCGAGCCATCAGTTCGGATGATTGGTTTCCAAATTATGTGGCAACCTATCTGGAACGGGATGTTAGACAATTGATTGCAATTCGTGATTTAAGCCAGTTTCAGCGCTTTGTGAAAATGTGTGCCGCACGATCCGGACAGATGCTCAACTTGGCTGCGCTGGGGGCGGATTGTGGCATTTCGGCAGTGACTGCACGTGAATGGCTATCAGTGCTGGAGGCCAGTTATTTGGTAATGCGTCTGCCGCCTTATCATCGCAATTTTGGCAAACGATTGGTGAAAACGCCCAAGTTGTATTTTTTGGATGTCGGGTTGATGGCTTGGTTGTTGGGTATTCGTGACGCCACCGCTATAGAAACGCATGCCTCACGGGGCGCTTTGTTTGAAACCTTTGTGGTCAGCGAGTTGGTAAAGCAGCGATTCAACATGGGTCGCCCTGCAGACCTTTATTTCTGGCGCGACAATGTCGGGCATGAGGTTGATGTACTTTATGAGACGCCTATGGGGCTACAGGCCATGGAGATAAAGTCGGGCCACACCTTTGCTTCTGACTGGCCGACTGCAGTACGCAAATGGCAAAGCTTGGCAGGGAATGAATCCTTGCGCCCCATCATTATTTATGGGGGCGAAGGCGATTATGAGCGCGAATCCTGCCACGTGTTGGGATGGCGTGAGCTGTGATTGCTGCGAAACGGTTGGGCGTATCGGTGCTTATCGGCATTCGGTTAAGGCTGCCAAACGATATTCAAACCGTCTTCGTACGATGCTGCTTGCAATTCGTGGCTGATGCCTATGCCGGGCACAAAAGCCAGGCTGTCTTGCCAATAGACCAAGGGTAAATTCTCGCGTTGCCAAGGCGGCATGTTAGCCTCTTGCAATAGGTGCTTGAGGGTGCGCGTGGGCCGAAGCGCGTTCGGTTTAAAGTTTTCCCCGCCATTGCGCTGACTGATGCGCAAACGCGTCATGCCCAATTTAAGCGCTAAGCCCGCGCCACGCACTTGGCTAAATAACAGTTGACCGCCATTAGGCAAGGCCAACTGCGGCTCACCGTTCCACACCAAATCAAAACTAGTCGTCACTTGTGGCTTAACCATATAAGCGCGCTGCTGATAGCGCTTCAGCTTGA
>SXVG01000103.1 GCA_005791685.1 Methylotenera sp.
CCAACGCTAAAGCCTTGCCATTAAACCCCGCTTTTGATCTTCAGGCTTTGCCGGGTAAGGGCTTGTTTGCCACATTGGAAGGCGAGCAATACCATTTAGGCAGTGCGGCTTTAATGGCCTCATTGGGGCTGGATTTAAGCGCCTGGCAGGCTCATATTGCCCAGCAAGCCAGCGGCCTGAGCGTGTCTTGGTTATGCCGTTCCACGCCATCAAAACCGGCTGTGTTGCTAGGCTGGTTGGCTTTTGGCGATAGCTTAAAACCCAGTGCGGCTAAGGCTGTTTCGCATTTGCAAGCGCAAGGCATAGTAACCGTGCTGATTTCTGGCGATAACGCTAGTAGCGCGGATAAAGTGGGTCGTCAGTTAGGCCTGGCTAAAGTGTATGCGCAAGTGTTGCCGGCAGACAAGGTGCACATCGTGGGCCAATTAAAGCGTGACTACGGTTTGGTGGCCATGGTGGGGGATGGGGTAAACGATGCGCCGGCACTGGCCGCAGCCGACGTTGGTATCGCCTTGTCCAGCGGCACTGACATCGCCATGCACGCGGCCGGCATCACCTTGATGCGCGGCGATCCTGCTTTGGTGTCCGATGCCATCGCCATTTCACGCCGGACCTATAGCAAAATCAGGCAAAATTTATTTTGGGCTTTTGTTTATAATGTCGTGGCCGTTCCCTTGGCGGTCATGGGTTTATTGAGCCCAGTCATAGCCGGGGCAGCCATGGCCATGAGCAGTGTAAGCGTGGTGGCCAATGCCTTGTTGTTAAAACGTTGGCGGCCGACGGTAAAGCAGTAAGCTATAATGGCCGGTGTTTAATAACAAGGGCTATTCGTTTAGCCCATCTAAGGAATAAACGTAACATGCGTCAAAAATTGGTCGTTGCTAACTGGAAAATGCACGGTAACTTAGCCGAAAATAAGCGCTTGCTAGCCAGTTATGTGGAGAGATTATCCGCTCTGCAAAATACGCAAGTGGTGGTGTGTGTGCCTTACCCTTACCTAGCGCAAGCGCAAGCCATGTTGCAAAGCACGCCGATTGCATGGGGCGCACAAAATTTAAGTAAAGATGCGCTGGGTCCTTTTACCGGTGAGGTGAGCGCCGCCATGCTTAAAGACTTTGGCGCGCAATACGTCATCATTGGCCATTCTGAACGGGCGACCGCTTATTGTGAATCCGATGAGAATATCGCCACTAAATTTATGCAAGCGCTCGCCCACGGTTTAACGCCTATCTTATGCGTAGGTGAAACATTGATAGAGCGAGAAGCTGGTGTCATGCAGATGGTGGTCGCCAAACAATTAGACACCATCATCCACTTGCATGGTGCCGCAGTATTTGCTCGTGCCGTGGTGTCTTATGAGCCTATTTGGGCGATAGGTACCGGGCTTGCAGCCAGCGCAGAGCAAGCGCAAAGCATGCATGAATTTATACGCGGAAAAGTGGCGGCACTGGATAAATCGGCCGCTGCCAGCCTCAAAATCCTCTATGGGGGAAGCGTAAACCCGCAAAATGCGGTACAATTATTGGCTATGCAAGATGTAGACGGTGGTCTTATCGGTAAGTGTTCGTTAAACGCGCAAGAATTTGAAAAGATATGCCTAGCAGCCGCCTAAAATAGGGGTGGGTGTAGTGTGGCATGGGGTGAAAAATGGAAAAATTAGTATTGGTTATTCACGTATTGGCAGCGCTAGGCGTGATCGTTTTGGTGTTATTGCAACATGGCAAAGGTGCCGACATGGGCGCATCCTTTGGCAGTGGGGCATCCGGCAGTTTATTTGGCGTATCGGGTTCGGCTAACTTCATGAGCCGTGCCACCGCCATTTTTGTGGTGGTATTTTTCTCAACCAGCTTAAGCTTAGCCTACATGGCCAGCCATAAAGAGGGCGGCGGCAGTGTGCTAAAAGCCAATGTCGTTAAAGCCGTGCCTAGCGATGTTGCAACGACCAATGCCCCGGCTAAACCAGTCGCGCCAGCAGGCACAACAGCGATACCAAAATAATAACAGCTGAGCGTCAGCTCAACGCATGCCGTCGTGCTGGAATTGGTAGACACGCAAGCTTGAGGTGGTTGTGACTTAGGTCGTGATAGTTCGAGTCTGTCCGTCGCACAAAGGAATCGTTTTACAGCATAGAAAATGCCGGCATTGCCGGCATT
Organism: Methylotenera sp.; assembly: GCA_005791685.1. Classification (GTDB taxonomy): domain Bacteria; phylum Pseudomonadota; class Gammaproteobacteria; order Burkholderiales; family Methylophilaceae; genus Methylotenera. Next base: position 2,154 of record SXVG01000103.1, read on the forward strand.
TTTATTTGGTAATTCTGGCGAATTCCCACAAGATGAAAACAATCAAAACAGCTATACCAATAAATGTATAAATGCCTTGCCATCCTAAAAAGAACATAGTTATCTCCTTTTGATTAGACGAATGAATTTCAACTGCCAGGCCATTTTGAAATTAATTGATGAGCCTGTCAACTATATCAAGGGCTAGTACATGTAACGTTTGTAGGCGGCTATCCAATTTTCCGCCATGGCTTGCCTGGCTTCGTCCAAGGGCACGCTGCCGTCGCAGACCAATCGGTATATCTTAAACTCCAACCGGTCTTTCTTTTCCGCGTTCCACTCGCTCAAGCGTGGCTGTGGCCACAGGTTTTGCGGATGGTGCGGGCTACCGCCTATGCTAAGGGGGATTAAGTGGTCTTCTTCGTAGTGTTGCGGATTAGCATCAGCGTAGCCGTATTCTATGATCTGCGTTTTTTTTAGTTTGTTGGTGTAGTGGCTAGGGGGTCGCACGGTTTTGCTGTAGCCCTTAACGCAGACGGTGCTGTGTATGTTTTCTTGGGTCACCTTGGGGTCTATGTAGCCGCTGGTTAATTTGCTGTCAGGCAGGTCGCCGGCACTGGCCAGTTGCGTGGCCAAGGCCAAGCCTAACAGGGGCATGAATTGTTGAATTTTACGCAAAGGGATGGTTGCTTAATGGAAGGGCGGGGCAATAACAAAAGGGAGCGCTAGGCCCCCTTTTGTAGAATTACGTGCGTAGCTAATTAATTAACAGCGTCTTTTAATGTTTTACCAGCTGAGAAGCCAGGTGCTTTACGAGCAGCGATTTTTAATTCTGCGCCAGTGCGTGGGTTACGGCCAACGCGGGCAGCACGTTTGGATACTTTAAATGTACCAAAACCAACTAGAGTTACAGAGTCACCTTTTTTAAGTGCGGCAGTGATAGCGGAAGTCGTTGCATCAACAGCGCGACCGGCAGCAGCTTTTGTAAGGCCAGCACTTGCGGCAATTGCATCAATCAATTCAGATTTGTTCATATTTTTATTCCCTTAAGTTAAATGGTTTGAAAAGCACGTTTACTTTGGCTCAATTTTTCCTACACGTCAATGATATCAAGGGTTATTTGTGCAATAAATTTGTATTTTTTATTAAATATTATTTTAAATGGTACTTATTTGATAGGTTTGCGCTCGCTCATGACTCGCCAGCGTTAGCTTGCTGAGTTTGCATGGGTGTGCTGAAACATTTCATTTAAAATCCCGCTAGCTTTCTCCAGCATGAAATACCTAAAGGCTTCTGCGGCCTGTGAGGCGTTGCGTTTATTTAAGGCCACCACATGCCAGGCACGCATGATGGGGGTGTTTTGCACGTCTAAAATGGCAATTTGTTTATTGCTTATTTCGCTGCGTATGGTGTGCAAGGAAACCAAGGAAATGCCTAAATTAGCAATGACGGCTTGTTTAATGGTTTCATTGCTGGATATTTCCATGCTGACTATGGGGGACAGTTTATGCTCGGCAAAATAGCGCTCCATAATATAGCGTGTGCCAGACCCCGGTTCTCTCGAGATGATTTCAAATTGGTTCAGTGCGCTAGGTGGGATGTTAGACAGGCTGGCAAGCTTATTTGACGGGCTGGCAATGAATACGTGGGGGTGGCTTGCAAATGCCTCCACGCGTGTGTCGATGTCTTTTGGTGGTTGTCCCATAATGGCAATGTCAATTTCACCGTCTCTTAATAATTCCACCAATTGCAATCGGTTTCTGGCTTCAATTTTTATCTTCATGTTGGGGTAGTCTTTTTTAAAATCCACCAACATGGCGGGTAAGAAATACTTTGCCGTGCTGACCACGCCTATTTTCAGTTCTTTAATTTGCGTGCCACGCAATCGCTCCATCATCGTGCTGGCCTCATTGAGTGTGCTTGAAATGCGGCGCGCATAGAGTAAAAAGTATTCGCCAGCGGAGGTCAGCTCGATTTTTCTTTTGTCACGGGTAAACAGGCTGATGCCCATGTCCACCTCCATTTCTTTAATTTGTAACGAAACAGCGGGCGCGCTGATGTGCAGTTCTTCTGCCGCGCGTGAAAAGCTCATGTGCTTGGTCGCGCTTAGAAAGATTTTAATTTGCCTTAGGGTGAGGTTGCGCATAATGACTTTATATAAGTAAAACTTAAGTTAAGTTAAAGTATTTGTTACTTTAACTTAACTTTGAAATTTAATACAGTGGTAAGCATCGCTATTGACTGAGCCTTATTAAACGAACTTTTGAAAGGAAAAAAATGGCTACGCAAACGGAAGGACGTATTACCGACATTAAAGAGCGTTACAAAGGCGGGGTGCTGAAGTACAAGCAAATGGGGTATTGGCGACCTGACTACCAACCTAAAGACACCGACTTTATTTGCGTTTTTCGTATTACGCCGCAAGAGGGGGTGGACATTGAAGAAGCCGCTGCTGCGGTGGCCGGGGAATCCTCCACGGCGACATGGACGGTGGTTTGGACCGACATGCTCACCGCACATGAAGATTACCAAGGCAAAGCTTACCGTGTTGACGCCGTGCCTGGAACTGGCCTAGGCACCGATAAAGAAGCGCAATATTTTGCCTACATCGCTTATGACATTATTTTGTTTGAAGAAGGCTCAATTGCCAATGTAACCGCCTCTTTAATTGGTAATGTGTTTAGCTTTAAGCCCTTAAAAGCCGCGCGTTTAGAAGACATTCGTCTGCCCGTGGCTTACGTGAAAACATTCAAAGGCCCGCCCACCGGTATTATTGTGGAAAGAGAGCGTTTGGATAAATACGGCCGTCCCTTATTGGGCGCAACCATGAAACCTAAACTTGGGCTGTCGGGCAAAAACTATGGCCGTGTGGTTTACGAAGGGTTAACGGGTGGTTTGGACTTTACCAAAGACGACGAAAACATTAACAGTCAACCTTTTATGCATTGGCGCGATCGCTTTTTATTCTGCATGGAGGCGGTGAATAAAGCGCAAGCCAATACGGGCGAAATCAAAGGCCATTATTTAAACGTCACTGCTGCGACCATGGAAGACATGTATGAGCGTGCCGAGCATGCTAAAGCCTTGGGCTCTAACATTGTCATGATAGACCTGGTGGTGGGCTGGACAGCCATCCAATCGATGAGTCATTGGTGCCGTAAAAACGACATGATTTTACACATGCACCGCGCTGGGCATGGCACTTACACACGCCAAAAAAATCACGGCGTCTCGTTTCGGGTCATGGCTAAATGGCTGCGTTTAGCCGGGGTGGACCATTTGCATGCAGGCACGGCGGTGGGCAAGCTTGAAGGCGACCCTATGACCGTGCAAGGCTATTACAACATCTGTCGCGAATCGGTGAACGAAGTAGATTTAGCCCGCGGCCTGTTCTTTAAGCAAGATTGGGCAGATTTGCGCAAGGTAATGCCCGTGGCTTCTGGCGGCATACACGTGGGGCAAATGCACCAACTGATCCATTTGTTTGGGGACGATGTCGTGCTGCAATTTGGTGGCGGTACGATAGGTCATCCATCTGGCATACAAGCGGGTGCGATTGCCAACCGGGTGGGGATAGAGGCGATGGTGATGGCACGCAATGAAGGCAAGGACATCATTAACGAAGGACCTGACATACTTAAGGCGGCGGCTAAATGGTGTAAGCCGTTAGAAACGGCACTGGAAACATGGAAGGATGTGGCGTTTAACTACACATCAACCGACACGCCAGATTATGTGGCAACACCCAGCACCTCAAGTTGAATGTTAAGCAAGACTTAAAATAAAGGAATGGACATGCACATTACCCAAGGGCAATTTTCTTTTTTACCCGCGCTCACCGATGCGCAGATTAGCCAGCAGGTGGACTATGCCATCAGTAAAGGCTGGGCCGTTTCGATTGAGTGGACGGACGACCCGCATCCGCGCAACGTTTATTGGACCATGTGGGGGCAACCCATGTTTGAAGTTAAAGAGGGTGCTGCGGTGCTTGATGATTTGCTAGCCTGCCGCAAAGCCTGCCCCAACGCTTACATTAAAGTGAATGCGTTTGATAACACCCGTGGCGTTGAGTCCATGGTGATGAGTTTTATCGTGAATCGCCCTGCCATGGAGCCTGGCTTTAAACTGGTGCGTCAAGAAGCGGAAGGCCGTGTGCTGCGTTACACCACATCGTCTTATAGCACGGACACCCCCGCTGGCTGTTCACATGGCTAAGCTTGCGGCAGGCATAGATTTAAGAAAGATCTTGCACGATGCGGACGTGGCGACCGTGCTGGAAAAGCTCGATCAAGATTTGATAGGCCTGTCGCCAGTTAAGCAGCGCATTAAAGAAATTGCGGCATTTCTAGTGGTGTCACGTGCGCGTTTGCAATTGGGCATTGAGGGCGCGCAGCCCAATTTGCACATGTGTTTTACCGGCAACCCAGGCACCGGTAAAACCACGGTTGCGCTGCGCATGGCCGAGATGCTACACCGTTTAGGCTACGTGCGCAAAGGGCATGTGGTGAGTGTTACGCGGGATGATTTGGTTGGGCAATACATAGGGCATACCGCCCCAAAAACGAAAGAAATCCTGAAAAAAGCGATGGGCGGGGTGTTGTTTATTGATGAGGCGTATTATTTGTATCGCCCAGAAAATGAGCGTGATTATGGGCAAGAGGCCATAGAAATACTGTTGCAAGTGATGGAAAATAACCGTGACGATTTGGTGGTGATTTTAGCCGGCTATAAAGATCGCATGAATTTGTTTTTTCAGTCCAACCCTGGTTTGTCATCACGCATTGCACACCATATTGATTTTCCTGATTACACGCAGGTGGAATTGTTGGAAATTGCTCAGAAAATGATGGCGAGCATGCATTATCAGTTTGATGAAAAAGCGCTGATTGCCATGAATGACTACATTGCGCAGCGTCAAACTCAGCCGCATTTTGCCAATGCACGGTCGATTAGAAATGCACTGGATAGGATGCGTTTACGCCATGCTAACCGGATGTTTGATTTAAGTGCTGAGGCAAACGCATATGCCAGCGCTGAAGATTTATCCACCATTAGCGAAGACGACATTCGTGCTTCACGCGTCTTTAACAAACTTGAACAAACCTAAGCCTGGCATAGGCTAATTAACCATCAGGAGCAGCATGCGTTCACCCATCAGCCTGGCACAGTATCTAGCCGACACCTTAAGCGGTGCAAGCAATGCAGAGAGCTTGGCTGCATTGCTGTTGTCTGTCGCTAACACCAGCCTACGCCTCGCCGCATTGGTGTCACAAGGGAGTTTGTCTGACATGACAGGCAAACTTTCCAGCCAAAATGTACAGGGTGAAACACAGATGCAACTTGATCTGATTGCCAATCAATTATTCATTCAAGACTTAACGGCCAGTGGTTTGGTTGCGGGGCTGGTTTCTGAGGAGATGGATAATCCGCTGGAAATAACAGCTGGCGCGCCATTTTTAGTGGCATTTGATCCGCTGGATGGCTCGTCTAACATAGCAGTGAATGTGACCATAGGTTCTATTTTTTCGGTGTTAAATGCGCCCCATGATCATGCGCCAAGCGAGGTGGATTACCTGCAAGCGGGCAAGCAACAACTGGCCGCCGCTTACGTCTTGTATGGCCCCAGCACCATGTTCGTGCTCACGGTAGGCAAGGGCACTTGCGGCTTCACGCTGGATAGGCAACTTGGCGAATACGTTTTAACCCATGCCCATATGCGCATTCCTGAAACGTGTGCCGAATTTGCCATCAATGCCAGCAATGTGCAGCATTGGGAAGCGCCGATACAGCGCTATGTGGAAGACTGCCAGGCAGGCGAAGCCGGTCCACGCGGCAGGGCGTTTAATATGCGTTGGGTGGCCAGTTTGGTGGCCGATATCCACAGGATACTCATTCGTGGCGGTGTGTATCTTTACCCAAAAGACAATAAGCGGCCGACTAAGGCTGGTCGATTAAGGCTGCTGTATGAAGTCAATCCCATGGGCATGTTGATAGAACAAGCCGGCGGCAAAGCGTCAACAGGGCGAAAATCCTTGTTGGAGGTGGCGCCTAGTGAGATACATCAACGATTGCCCATGATTGCCGGCTCGCAGCAAGAAGTGGCGCTAATTGAACGCTATTACCAAAACTTTGATACAGGTTCAAGCCATGCGCAGGGGTCGCCATTGTTTGCTAAACGCTCTTTATTCCATAAAAATAGCCATTAAAGGAGATAGGCATGTCTAGAAATTACCCGGTTATTGCAATTACTGGCTCATCGGGAGCAGGTACCACGTCAGTGATGGGGAGTTTTAGGCATATCTTTAGGCGCGAAAATATTAAAGTGCAGGCCATAGAAGGCGATTCTATGCACCGCTATGAGCGCAAGGAGATGGACCTTGAACTGGCCAAGCAAAAGAAAATCCCGGACAGCCATTTCAGTCACTTTAGCCCCAGGGCCAATTTATTGGCTGAGCTGGCTGCCACCTTTCGGCAATTTGGTGAAACCGGACAATGCCAGGTTAGAAAATACTTGCATACCGATGACGAAGGGCTGGTCTATCAGCAAAAAGCCGGCACCATGACACCGTGGCAAGACAGCGCAGCGGGGGCCGAGGTTTTATTTTATGAAGGCTTGCATGGCGGTTACGTTGGCCCCGACGCAGACGTTGCCAAGCACGTGGATTTGTTAGTGGGGGTGGTGCCCATCATCAATCTAGAATGGATACAAAAACTGCATCGTGATCATAAAATTCGTGGCTATTCAAAAGAAGCGGTGACCGACATCATCTTGCGTCGCATGCCAGATTACGTCAACTATATTTGCCCGCAATTCTCACGCACGCACGTTAATTTTCAGCGCGTACCCACGGTGGATACTTCCAATCCATTCATTGCAAACGACATTCCAAGTGCCGATGAAAGCATGGTGGTTATTCGCTTTGGCAACCCCTCTGGGATTGATTTCGCCTATTTGCTCGCCATGTTGCATGACTCCATGATGACCAGACCGAATACCCTAGTGGTGCCTGGTGGAAAGATGGGCTTGGCCATGCAATTGATTTTTACTCCCATGATCATGCGCCTGATGAGTATGCGCGATTAAACGGTTAAATTGAAACGATATGGCCCTCATCTCACTCAGGCAATTGTTAGACCATGCTGCAGAGCATCACTATGCCTTGCCTGCGTTTAACGTGAATAATATGGAGCAGATACAGGCCATTTTAAAAGCGGCCGATGAGGTGGATAGCCCCGTTATTTTGCAGGCTTCAGCAGGGGCTCGTGGTTATGCCGGAGAGGCGTTTTTACGACGTTTGGTTGAAGCGGCGATTGAGCAATACCCGCATTTGCCCTTATGCATGCACCAAGACCATGGCGCATCGCCAGCGGTATGTCAAACTGCCATTCGTAGCGGCTTTTCCAGCGTGATGATAGACGGTTCCTTAATGAGTGACGCTAAAACACCAGCCTCTTACGATTACAACGTAGACGTGACGCGCCGTGTGGTTGAATCTGCGCATGCCGTAGGCGTTTCGGTGGAAGGTGAATTGGGCTGTTTAGGCTCGCTAGAAACAGGGCAAGCCGGGGAGGAAGATGGCGTTGGCGCCGTAGGAATTTTAAACGAAGCGCAATTATTAACCGACCCTGAGGAAGCCGCAAGGTTTGTTCAAGCCACGCAAGTAGACGCCTTAGCCATCGCCATAGGCACCAGTCATGGCGCTTATAAATTTAGCCGCCCACCCACCGGCGATATATTGGCCATAGACCGTATTAAGGCGATTCATGCACGCATTCATAACACGCATTTGGTCATGCATGGCTCGTCTAGCGTAGACCAAGAATGGTTGGCCATGATACGTCAATACGGCGGGCAGATTAAAGAAACGTACGGTGTGCCGGTTTCGGAAATCATTGAAGGTATTAAAAATGGCGTGCGCAAAGTGAATATTGATACCGATATTCGCTTGGCCATGACCGCTGCCATGCGCAAGAAAATGGCAGAAAGCCCAGAAGAATTTGACCCCAGAGTTTTTTTTAAAGCGGCCATCATTGCGGCTAAAAGCGTGTGCAAGAATCGTTTTGAAGTCTTTGGCAGCGCAGGACAAGCGGCCAAAATTAAAGTCATTGCATTGGATGCCATGGCGACCCGTTATGCCAACAATGAACTGGCAGCCGTGGTCAGATAGGGGCTATTGAAATGACGCCATTGCAACAGAAAATAAGCAGCTTAAGGTCAAAATAATGAGGCGTAAGCTAGTGGTGGGTAATTGGAAAATGCACGGCAGCGTGGCTAAAAATAAAGCCTTGCTGGCGGATATCATGGACGGCGTGCGCGATTTTAACGGTGCAGACTATGTGGTTTGAACCCCCTATCCTTACATAGGGCAGGCACAGGCTTTATTGCAACATAGCAATGTGGCGTGGGGTGCACAAAACCTTTGTGCCACTGAAGATGGCGCTCTCACAGGCGCAGTTTCAGCCGCCATGCTGGTGGATTATGGGTGCAGTTACGTGATTATTGGCCACTCTGAACGCCGCATACAATTTAACGAAACCGATGACACCGCTGCCACGCGCTTTAATGCCGCGCTCACAGCCAAGCTTACCCCCATATTTTGCATGGGGGAATCTAAAGAAGAGCGTGAATCGGATTGGACAGAATACGTCGTTGGGCGTCAGTTGGATTCCATTTTAAGGCGTTTTGGCCCGGAAACGTTGACGCAAGCGGTGCTGGCTTACGAGCCTTTATGGGCTGTTGGCACCGATGTGCCGGCCACACC
>SXVG01000104.1 GCA_005791685.1 Methylotenera sp.
ATTTTTAAATAGGCATAATGGCTGGGCGTTAAGCGTATGCCTTGGGCTGGCACCAAATCCACAAAGGGCTCATGCAATTTAGGTAAATTGGCATGCACCGCCGTCATCACTTCTTCCAAGGCATGCGGGCCAGTTACCGCCAACACGCTAGGGTGAGCCGCTTCCACCACGCCTTTTTTTGAGCACAGACAGCCGGTCACAATCACCTTGCCGTTTTTAGCAATGGCCTCGCCTATGGCATCCAACGATTCTTCTACCGCGCTATCAATGAAGCCACAAGTATTCACCACCACCAAATCGGCTTCGGTGTAGCTGGCCGAAATTTCATAGCCTTCTGCCCGCAATTGGGTGAGAATACGCTCTGCATCGGAACCGGCTTTCGGGCAACCGAGGGATACGAAACCGACCTTAGGGTGGGATAAACTCATGAACACTAACCTATCATTAAATTAAATTTATTTATGTACATCATTGCTATTGCTTGGCTGTATTTGACGACCTTAATGGCCGCCACCGAGAAAACCGTCACCGCCGGCTTGCTCACTTTTTTCTTTTATGGGCTATTGCCTTGCGCGCTATTGCTGTGGCTACTTGGGGTCCGGCATAGGCGACACATGCAGCACAAAGAAACGCTACTCCAAGACGACGTGAACAATCCAGATGGTAGCGACGCCGATGGAAATGAGTAAAATTTGCGCCAAAGTGGCTTTGAGTTCGGTACGCTTGTGCAAGCCCGGAATCAAATCCGCCACCGCCACATAGAGCAAGCTGGACGCCGCCAAAGCCAATATAATCGGCACCCAGCTTTGCACGTATTGCAGAGCATAATAGGCGATTAAGCCGCCAGCTAAGGTTGCCACACTGGACACCAAATTAAAAATTAAGGCGTGTTTTTTGCTGTAGCCGGAATGCAGCAAGATTAAGAAATCCCCTACCTCCTGCGGAATTTCATGGGCAATGATGGCTAAAGCCGTCACCACCCCCAATTTAATGTCGGCCGTGAACGCCGCTGCGATCAAAATGCCGTCTATAAAATTATGAAAGGTGTCGCCTATCATAATCATCAAGCCACTGCGCCCACTGTCGTGGCTGTGAGCATGGCTGTGACTGAGTAAAACCGACGGCGCCGCGCTGCTTGCCACCGCTTTGTATTTGCTGTCGCCGGCTGCCGGTGAGCGCGCATCGGCATGCGTGACTGGGCAATCTTGCTCGCTGTGCATGGCGTGCACTTCGCAGTGGTCGCCGTGGCAATGCCGCCATATCACCAACTTTTCCAACACAAAAAATAACAACAAACCCAGCAACAAGGTGGCCGATACTTTTTCCACGCTGCCAGCCAAACTAAACGCGTGCGGCAATATCTCTAAGAACACCGCACCCAGCATAGCGCCTATGGCATAACTGACCAACATAGGCACCCAGGCCGTGCGTAAATTTAGCGCGAACAGTGCCGCCAAAGACACGCTGAGCAGGCCGCCTATAAAAGTGAAGCCTACGATGTAAGTCAGGATGGAGTAGTCGGGAAAATGCATGGCCACATTATAGTGGAGAAATGCCCGCACCACTTAGCAAATTGTCTTGTTCTCTTTAAGCACTGAGCCAAATTAGACTGGCCATGCGCCCAGTGAGCCTGTCCCGTCTAAATGAAAAAAACCGCGCGGCGTCAGTATGCGTACAAAAATCCTGCTGCATGCTCGCGCCATAAATGCCCTGCACGCCCAGCGCATTTAAGCGTTGCTTAGCAATAACATACAAATTCGCCAGCCATTTGTCACCGTGCGCCTTAAACGCCAAGGCGGCTTGGCTATCGTGTTGCATGAATTGCGCCCGCACCTCCAAGCCCACCTCAAACGCAGCGGGGCCTATGGCTGGACCTAGCCACGCCAAAATTTCACTGGGAGCGACCGCCATCTTAGCCACCGCGGCCTCTATGACGCCATCACACAGGCTGCGCCAACCGGCATGCACGGCCGCCACCACCGTACCGGCTTTATCGCACAGCAGAATAGGTAAGCAATCGGCCGTCATGGTCACGCACACCACATTGGCTTGCGTGCTAAAGGTTGCATCGGCATCTGGCACGCCGCGCACCATTGCCGCATCCAGCACGGCCACCCCATGCACTTGGTTTAGCCACACCGGCTCACTGGGTAGAAAAGGCCGTAGTAATTGACGGTTTTCCTTAACCGCAGCAGCAGCATCACCCACGTGCATGGCCAAATTTAAACTGGCATACGGTGGCAAACTCACGCCACCTTGCCGGGTAGTCTGTATAGTCTTTACATTGGCCGGGGCTGGCCAATTGGGCTGAATAAAATGCAGGGCCACCTAATACCTCTCTGCCATCCGTCAATCTCAAAGATGACGCTTGCTATGTTGAAAATACCGCCTTAGATAAAGCCGATGATAACCCTATTTAGCTAAGGTTTACTATCACTCAGCAAACACACCCATATAAAAGTATGACTATTTATATGGGTGCACGCTAGCTACTTTAGCTTAGCGCACACCACTCTTCACTTGATTTTAGTGCAATAAAGGTATATTTTATATACCGTGATTACATTTGAATTTGATGAAACAAAAAGTCAGGCCAATCTTGTGAAACATGGCATCGACTTCACTGATGCGCAAGCATTATGGAATGACTCAAGATTATTGGAAATCCCAGCAAAAACAGAAGATGAGCCAAGGTGTTTGATGATAGGCCTGATTAAAACAAAACACTGGTCAGCGATTGTCACTTACAGAAACGAGAATGTTCGACTTATTTCTGTTCGTCGCTCACGCATTGAGGAGATAGCATTATATGAAAGTTAAAAACTTTGAAATACAATTTGACGAAAATGTTGACATCACTGCTTTGCTCGATGTTTCAAAAGCAAAACGCGTGCTACAAGAACAAAAACGCGTAAATGTTGATTTTCCAACATGGATGGTGGAATCCCTAGACCGAGAAGCCGGAAAACTTGGCGTGACTAGACAATCTATCATTAAGGTGTGGTTGGCCGAACGTCTTGAAAAAGCGGCCTAAACCCTCATTTTGCACAGAATAATCGGCTAATCTTCATCCAAGTCGTATTCTTCGTCGTCTTCGTCAAAATCGTCGTCTTCGTAGTCTTCATCGGCCAAGTAAGGCTCGGTCTGCAATCCGCCGAAATCAAACGCTTCCTCATCTTCATCACGCGGATCTTCATGGCGCATGGCTTCCAACAAGGCTTTCATGTCGTCTGGCAATTCTATTTGCCACTCGACAAATTCATTTGTTGCCGGGTGCAACAAACCTAACTTGATGGCGTGCAAGGCTTGTCGATTAAATTGACTGACGGCATCACGCAAGGTTTGCGTCATGGCGCGGATCGGCACGATGCCACGAAAACCGTAGACCGGATCGCCGACGATGGGCGCTTTTAAATACTGCATGTGCACGCGAATTTGGTGGGTACGGCCGGTTTCCAAATTGCAGCGCATATAGGTTTGCACAGAAAAACGCTCCAACATCTCATAACGGGTGATGGCCGGTTTGCCCGCCCGGTTAATCGCCATTTTGGTGCGCGAACGTGGATCACGGCCTATGGGCTGATCTATCATGCCATTGCGCCAAATTTGCCCCCAGACGATGGCGCGGTATTCGCGTTTGACCGTGCGCGCTTGCAACTGCCGCACCAAATTGGTTTGTGCCGGCAAAGTTTTTGCCACCACCAATAAGCCGCTGGTATCCTTGTCCAACCGGTGCACGATGCCGGCACGTGGCAGGTCTTTTAATTCCGGCACATGGTAGAGTAAAGCGTTTAACAAGGTGCCGCTCCAATTGCCAGCCGCAGGATGCACCACCATGCCAGCCGGTTTATTAATGACCAATATGTGCGCGTCTTCAAAAACAATGTTGAGCGGGATGTTTTCTGCCTTAAATGCCTGTTGTTCCGGCTTGATTTGCACCTGTACCAAAACAGCCTCCCCGCCCCAAACCTTGCTTTTGGCCGTGCTAGGCTCCCCTTCCAGCGTGACCAGACCCTCTTTAATCCAAGCTTGCAATCTGGATCTGGAATGCTCGGGCAGCAAACGCTGCAAAGCGACGTCCAAGCGCAAGCCGCCTAAATCGTGTGGAATGGTCAGGGCTAAGGCCTGCTTTAGATGGTCTGAATTACGAAGAGAAGCTTGAGTGGTGTCTGTCATCGGGTATAATTGTGCATCATTCTTAAAGGTCGTTTCAGCATGAAGTATATCTTAGTTTTAATGTTTGCCTTGCTACTCAATGCTTGTGCTATTTTTGGCGACCCCACCGAACTCGATGACACCAAAGGCTGGACCGCCGAGCGCATTTATGCCGAAGGCCAAGCTAAAATGTTCGATAAAGACTACGAAAAAGCCATCGTTTATTTTGGCAAGCTCGAGTCCCGCTACCCAAATGGCCGTTACGCCACGCAAGCGCAATTAGAAACCGCTTACGCCCATTTTAAAAAACAAGACCCTATATTGTGCGTGGCGGCAGCGGACCGGTTCATTAAACTGCATCCTAACCACCCTAACGTCGACTACGCTTATTATTTAAAAGGCTTGGCGGTATTTAACGAACGCGGTTTCATCGAAAAAACCACCGAACAACAAATCAGCGACCGCGATCCGCGTGGCCTACGGGATTCTTTTGCCAGCTTTAAAGAACTGGTGACACGTTACCCCAACAGCAAATACAGCAAAGACGCCACACAACGCATGGTCTATTTAGCCAACAGCTTATCCGATCACGAACTGCATGTGGCCCGTTACTATATGAAACGCCAAGCCTATTTGGCCGCGATTAACCGTTGCAAATACGTGCTGGAGTATTTCCCACAATCGCCAGGCGTGGAACAAGCCTTGGTTATCATGATCAGCGCCTACGATTTATTAAGTCTGGACGACCTCAAGAACGACACCTTGCGTATCTTAAAAGCCAATTACCCAAATAGCCAAATGTTCGGCAAAAAATTCACCGAAGACGAACGGGCATGGTGGAAGTTTTGGGAAAGTTTGTATTAAAACGTCTTAAAAACGCTGGCTTATAGCTTTTACCTTACCACCCCTGCTCACTGGCCCTGTGGCGGTGCCTGTGAACAGGTGCAGCCATTTCAAGCTAGCGCTTTTTAGCGCTGCGGTCTTTTTCTTCCACGGCTTTTTTAGCTTTTAATTCTGCCCGGTGGGCAGTTTTACGACGACGCATACTGACGATACCCTCGCCTGGCTTACGCTTATCTTCATCTTCAGCAAACGGATTGCTGCCTTGCTTGTACTGCACCCGCAAAGGCGTGCCCGACAACTGGAAGGTTCGACGGAACGTTTTTTCCAAGAAACGGGTATAGGCATCTTTGACGCCATCCACGTGGTTGCCGTGTATAACCACGATGGGCGGATTGCTGCCGCCTTGGTGCGCATAACGCAGTTTAGGCCGTATGCCCTTGCTGATAGGCGGTTGGTGTTGCTGTAAGGCGTCTATCAACACGCGGGTTAATTGCGGCGTGGCCAATTTTGCAAAGGCTGCCTTAAACGCGATGTCCACCGACTTAAACAACTCCGGCAGGCCTTTTTTACGTAAAGCCGAGATGTAGTGAAATTCGGCAAAGTCTAAAAACATCAATTTGCGATCAATTTCACGCTTGACCCAATCGCGCTCTTCTTCTTTTAAGCCGTCCCATTTGTTGATAGCGACCACCAAGGCGCGGCCGGCGTCCAATATATAGGCCGCCACGTGAGCATCTTGTTCGGTGATGCCTTCTTGCGCATCCACCACCAAAATCACCACATTGGCTTCTTCTATCGATTGTATGGTTTTAATCACCGAGAATTTTTCTATGGCTTCCAACACGCGGCCGCGTTTACGCACACCAGCGGTGTCGATCAAGGTGTAATGCTTGCCGTTTTTTTCCAAATCGATGGAAATAGAATCGCGCGTGGTACCCGGCTCATCAAAAGCAATCACGCGATCCTCGCCCAGCAAGGCGTTGACCAAAGTGGACTTACCCACATTGGGGCGGCCGACGATGGCCACTTTGGGAATTCTGTCCTCACCTTGCGCTAATTCCGGCTCGTCGTCCGCCACCGAAAAACTTTCCAGCGCCAGATCGATGATGTCTTTCACGCCCTCACCGTGTGCGGAAGATATAGACAGCGGGTCACCTAGGCCCAATTCATGAAATTCGGCACTGACCACCGCCTTATTCATGCCTTCGGTTTTATTGACTGCCAACAAAACCGGGCATTTGCAACGGCGTAAACGGTTGGCAATTTCCATGTCTTGCGGGGTGGCGCCTTGCCTACCGTCGACAATAAATAAAATCACATCGGCCTCGTCTATGGCTAGCAAGGTTTGCACCGCCATGGCTTTCAGGATGCCGCTGTCGGTATTGGGTTCAAAACCGCCGGTATCGACCACCAAATACGGCTGACTGGCACCTATGCCACGACCGTAGTGTCGATCACGGGTTAAGCCAGGCAAGTCGGCGACCAAGGCGTCGCGACTTTTGGTCAGGCGATTGAATAATGTGGATTTGCCAACGTTAGGTCGGCCAACCAAGACTAAGGTAGGTAACATGCAACTCTTCTATTTTAGGTACTGGAACGACAAGCCAGCAGGGCAAGTGCCCAGCTAATTATTTAACTTGTATGGCATAAATCCCGCCATCGCGCGTTTGGGCAATTAAGCTATTACTGTTAATCCGCGTCATTCTAGGCATGACCGGGCTGCCACTGGTCTTAATTCTGGACGCCAGCGCGCCATCGTCGCGATTTAAAAAGTGCACATAGCCTTCTACATCACCGACCGCCAGCAAGTTACCCATGGCCAAAGGCACGGACAATTGACGATTTTTAAGTACGGCTTGGCGCCAAAATGATTTGCCTGTGGTGTAATCCAAGGCATACACCGCGCCGGCGGCATGAGCGATAAATAAACGCCCGTCTTCCATGCTCAAACCGGTCAAGCTGGAAATATCCCTATTCCACACGACACGACCGCTCATGCGATCCACCGCGGCTACTTTGCCTTGGTAGGCAACCGCATAAACCAAGGGGCCCTCGACCACAGGCAAACTGGTGATGTCGGCAATGCGCTCTATCTCGGTCACGCCTTTAGGTTGGGCCACCGAGGCCTCCCACAACAACTTACCGTTGTCGGCACGTAAGGCTATCATTTTGCCACCGCCAAAGCCCGCATAGACTGCCCCACCATCAATGACCAGCCCCGCCGAACTGCGCAGGGTCAAAGCCGGTCCAGTGCGGTCATACACCCATTTACGACTGCCATCATTGGCATTGAGGCCATATACACGATTGTCGCCAGTACGCACTATGACCAATCCATCAAAATACATAGGGGCACTTAAGACTTCACTGCTAAGCTTGGCTTTCCATGAGAATTTACCGGCGATGTCGTAGGCATAAACCCAGCCTTTTTGCGTGCCCACCAACACCAAACTGCCGCCCACGCCCACGCCACCGGACAAGACTTCGCCCGCATTAACGCGCCATTCCTGCTTGCCCGTCACTGCATCCAATTTAACCATCTCGCCATTGCTGCTGACTGCGTAAACGAAACCGGCATCAACCACAGGCACAAAATCAAAATCTTGCGCGGGACCGAGCTTGGCTTGCCACAACAGCTTGCTGGCATAAAGCTGTTTAAAATCCGGCAAAGGATCGGGCGCGTCAGCCGGCACGCGGCCCAATAAGGTGTCACTCAAATTATCTTTGACTTCGCCTATCACGCTGCAAGCACTCAATGTCAGCAAACTGAGCAGCAAAATCCAAGTGGCTTTTTTTGATAGATGTAAAAACAATGCGATACCCCAGCTTATTTATTTAACGATGCCCAAGCTTAATTTAAGCCAGCACTTCCAGTTTCTTTTGCGTCACAGCACGCATTTTGCCACTGGGGTCTAATTTCTGCAGTGCTTCTTGGTAAGCAGCTTTGGCCTCGGCATTTTTACCTAGGCCGGCCAATACATCGCCTTTTAAATCAGCGTACAGGCCATCAAAACCGGCATCATGCGGTGCATTCAGCAAAGCCAAGGCGCCGCTTAGATTTTTCTCTTCCAGCAATATACTGGCCAATTGCAATCCGGCTAAAGCGCGTATGCTGGTCTCTTGCGCATTTTTCTGCGCCCAATCCA
>SXVG01000105.1 GCA_005791685.1 Methylotenera sp.
GTTAGGCACCTTGGCGTGCCACGCGGCCGTGCGGGCGAACCGCAGTTTAAGTCTGGGTGAAATGAATGCCTTGTTGCGCGACATGGAAGCGACCGAGCGCAGTGGCACGTGCAATCACGGCCGGCCTACTTGGTTTCAGGTAGGAATGGCCGATCTAGACAAGATGTTCATGCGCGGTAAATAGCCATGCTAGCCCCCGCTATTTTTTTGATGGGCCCTACGGCCAGCGGCAAGACCGGTGCGGCCGTGGCGCTGGCATCGAAACTGCCGGTGGAAATCATCAGTGTGGATTCGGCGCTGGTGTATCGCGACATGGACATAGGCACGGCCAAGCCGGATGCCGCCAGCTTGGCGCTGGCGCCACACCATTTGATTAACATGCTAGACCCAACATCGGCCTATTCGGCAGCTAACTTTCGCCAGGATGCCTTGCGCTTAATGGCCGACATTACGGCGCGTGGCCGCGTGCCCTTATTGGTCGGTGGCACCATGTTGTATTTTAAAGCCCTGGAGCAGGGCTTAAGTGGCTTGCCGGAAGCGGATCCGCAGGTGCGGGCGAGTTTGGATGCCGAGGCTTTGCTGCTAGGCTGGCCGGCCATGCACGCTAAGTTGGCGGCGATCGATGCGCCAACGGCCGCGCGCCTGGCGGTTAATGATAGCCAGCGTATACAGCGTGCTTTAGAGGTTCATGCCATTAGCGGTAGCCGTTTATCCGATTTAATTGCCCAGCAGAACCAGCAGGCATTGCCTTACCGCTTGTTGAAAATAGCCTTGCTGCCTAGCGATAGGTCGGTCTTACATCAGCGCATCGCCGTGCGCTTTGAACAGATGCTGGCGGCCGGCTTGGTCGAGGAGGTGCGCGCCTTGCTGATTAAGTACCCGACTTTAAGCGCAGCCTCGACGGCTATGCGCTGCGTGGGTTACCGTCAGGTTTTGGCCTATTTGGCAGGGGACTACGGCTTGGCGGAACTGTCCGACAGGGGTGTTTTTGCCACGCGCCAGTTAGCCAAAAGGCAGTTAACCTGGTTGCGCGGCATGCCGTCGGTATTGTGTTTGGATTGCTTGCTGGACGATGTAAACGATAAAATTTTTAATGAAGTAAATCAATTCATTAAAAATAATAGTTAATGTGATGGATTAGCTATTGGTAGATTTTTTTAAGGCGCTGAGCGGCTTCCAAGCATTCGTCTAAGCTGGCGACCAAGGCTAGGCGTACAAAATTTTCACCGGGGTTGACGCCGTGCGCTGTTCTGGCCAAAAAGCTACCGGGCAATACCGTGACATTAAATTCTCGGTAGAGCTTTAAGGCAAATTCCGTGTCGGATAAATTTGCGCCGGCACGCGGTTTTATTTTCGCCCATAAATAAAAAGCCGCATCGGGCATTTCCACATGCAACACCTCGCGCAACATGGGCGTCACCGCGGCAAATTTTTCTGCGTACAAACGGCGGTTTTCGATCACGTGGGCTTCGTCATGCCAGGCCGCCACACTGGCCGCTTGTATTGCAGGGTTCATGGCGCAGCCGTGGTAGGTACGGTATAAGGCGAATTTTTCCAGGATGGCCGCATCGCCAGCGACAAAGCCAGAACGCATGCCAGGCACATTGGAGCGTTTAGACAAAGAGCCGAACACCACTAGGTTTTTGTAGTCGCGATTAAGCAAGCGTGCGGCTTGCAGGGCGCCTAAAGGCGGTTTATTTTCGTCAAAATAGATTTCCGAATAGCACTCGTCGGCGGCAATGACAAAACCGTATTGATCAGACAAATCAAACACCGTTTGCCATTGCGCTAGCGTCATGACTTTGCCCGACGGGTTGCCTGGGCTGCATAGATAAACCAACTGGGTGCGTTTCAAGACTTCTTTTGGCACGCTGGCAAAATCCATGGCATGCTGATTTTCTGGCAAGGTGTTTAAGAAATAAGGTTCGGCACCGGCCAAAAAAGCCGCGCCTTCGTAAATTTGATAAAACGGATTGGGTGAAATCACCACGGGCTGGGTCAGACTGCTATCGATGATGACTTGTGCGAAAGCAAACAGCGCCTCACGGCTGCCGGTCACCGGCAATATTTCGCTGTCAGGATTGAGTGGGGCGATGCCGTAACGGCGACTCAGCCACTGTGCAATCGCCTCACGTAAGGCTGGGCTACCCAGTGTGGTGGGGTAATTGGCTAAGCCGGCCAAATTATCGACCAAAGCCTGTTTAATCAATGCCGGTGTGGCGTGCTTGGGTTCGCCTATGGATAAATTGATGGGCGCGTAGGCGGGATTGGCCGTCGTGCCCTTGAACAAATCGCGTAAACGCTGAAAAGGGTAGGCTTGCAGTAAATTTAGCTTGGTATTCATGGCCGCTATTGTAATATACGTAGCGCACTTCCCATAGTCTTAAGCTTTACCAATAGCATCCGACTGGGTGTGAGCACGCCAATAAAAATCACTTATCTAAGAAAGACACGCCCAACATGGAACAGCTCACAGCCAGTCGCCGTCAACACTACCTCGCCGTATCCGGACTGTTGTTTGGTGCGCTGTGCTGGGGCATCATCTGGTTCCCTTACCGCATCATGGCAGAATTAGGCGTCTCCGGCGTGATTTCTAGTTTTTACACCTATGCCATTACCGTGCTGTTGGCGGGCCTTTATTTTGCCAAGCACTGGCGTGGCTTGTTTAAACAGCCTTTTAGCATCGTCTACCTTGCCTTGGTGGCCGGTTGGACCAATTTGGCTTACGTGTTGGCGGTCATCGATGGCGAGGTCATGCGCGTAATGTTGTTGTTTTATTTGTCACCTTTATGGACCTTGCTGCTGGCGCACTTTTACCTAAAAGAAAAGACCCCTAGCCATGGCTACATCGCCATGGTTATTTCATTATTGGGCGCGTTTATTATGCTCTACGATCCGCAAACGGGCGCCTGGCCTTTGCCCAAGAATAAAGCCGAGTGGCTGGCCTTGTCCTCGGGCATGGGCTTTGCTTTAACCAATGTGCTGACCCGTCACGCCGATTATTTAAGTTTAAGGGCTAAATCCTTTGCCGTGTGGTTGGGCGTGTTGCTGGTTAGCCTGGCTTTCATGCCGTTTAGCGCGGCCACTTGGCCTGATCCGCAAGTCTTCAGCGTCAGCCATGGCTTAATCATGCTGCTCATCGCGTTATTGCTGTTAGCGGCCACGCTGTCGGTGCAATACGGGGTGAGTAAAATACCGGCCACCCGGGCATCGGTGATCTTTCTATTTGAATTGGTGGTGGCGGCCGTGGCTTCTTATTATTTAGCCCATGAGCGCATGGCCATGAATGAGTGGTTGGGCGGCGGTTTGATTGTGTTGGCCGCTATTTTTGCGGCCCGTGCGCAGGATTAAGCCGAGCTTAAATGGCTTTGCCACATGGTTTGATAGCGGGCTTCCAGTTCGCGGGCAAAGTCGGCTGGCTTAAATAAAGCCGAACGGGTCTTGTTGGCATTTAATTTTTGCTTGAGCGCCAGCAAGGCTTGAGGATTTTTAGCATAGTAATGCGCGGTATTTTCGTAGTCAGCCAAGTTGTCCGTGATCATTTCGTTCAAGCCCACAGCGCTCAACAAACTGCCGGCTACCCGCGCAGAAAACGTGCTGCCCACGCAGCTTAATACCGGCAAACCCATCCATAAGGCATCGCTGCAAGTGGTGTGGGCATTGTAGGGTTGGGTGTCTAAAAACAAATCCGCGTGCACGTGTCTGGCCAAATGCTCGGCTATGCTCACGCGCGGGGCAAATATCAGCCTGTCGGCCGCGACGCCTTGCGCTAAGGCCGCTTTAATCAAATTTTGTTTGGCCCAAGGGTTGCATGCTAATAACCAAAGCACGCTGTTGCTTTGGGCTTTTAATAAACGCATCCATACGGCAAACAGTTCGGGCGTAATTTTAAAGGTCTGATTAAAGCAGCAATACACGAACGCGCCATCCGCCAAGTGGCAGCTGGCTCTGGACGGCGGGTTGGCGAGTGGGCGTTGGCTATCATTGGCTTGATAGCAAGGCAAAAAGACCAGTTTTTCGGCGTAGTCTGGCGCGCTGTCTGCTGGGGTAATAAAGGCGTCCGTGAGCAGGTAGTCAAACAAGGCTTTGTCCTGAGTGAGCATGCCCATGCTGCCAGGAAAGCCTAGCCAGTTAACATGGATGGCAGCCGGCTTTAAGGCCACGATGCCGGTTCGGCTGGTTTGGGTAAAGCCGCTTAAATCAAGCAATATGTCGATGCCGTCGTCGTTAATTTGTTTAGCCGCCGCCATATCCGATACGTGGCGGATGTCGTGAAATTGATCAAAGGCTTTTTCTAGCCTTGCTCTTGCCGTGGATTGGTCATTCGGCCCGTACGAGTAGGCGTGGATTTCATAGCCTGATCTATCGTGCTGCTCTATCAATTCGGTGATTAAAAAAGCCAGCGGGTGCAATCTGAAATCGGCGGACAAATAAGCGATTTTGAGCTTTTTTTGGCCGCTATGGCGGTGTTGAAACGGCCTGGACTGGCCGTGCGCGATCAATGCGCGATAACGCTGCGCCACCCATAAATCGGCACAGCGTTTTTGTTCTGCGGCCGTGGTGCCGGGCATGGCCAAAAAGGCGAACGGGGATATTTGTGCGGGCGCGCCTGTTGCTACAAGCTGACGTATGGCGGCAATCTGCTCAGGCAAGCCCTGCCAGTCGCAGACGTGTTGCTTTTGGTGGGCCAAGTGCACTTGGGCGTGGTGGAGCTTAGGCTTAAGGCTTAAGGCGCGTTGGTAACTTTGTATGGCCAAATCCAATTGGCCTAGTTCACGTTGTACATTGCCTAGGTTGTTGTGCGTGTCAGCATCATTGGGGTCGTATTGCAGCGCCGCCCGATAATGTTGGGCGGCATCACTAGCTTGGCCTAGTTCACGTTGTGCATTGCCTAGGTTGTAGTGCAGGGCGGCCAGGTCCATGGCGTCTTTAGGCTGCAAACTCAAGGCCTCAGTAAAACACAGTGCGGCTTGTGCAAACTGCGCTAGGTGTTGCGCTTGATTGCCACTTTGCATCAAGCAATGGCCCAGCGCCTGTCGGGTTTCATTGTTGTTAGGCTGGCAGTGCAAGGCGCGGCGGTAATACGCCGTAGCATCCACGATGCGCTCGCTTTGATAGCAAATAATCGCCATTAGCTGCAAGGCGTCGACATGCTGCGGGTGCTGGCTTAACAAGGTGCCCAAGGCTAGTTCGGCTTGATTTAACTGGCCAGCGTGATACAGCGCAAGGGCTTGGGCATAGAGGGCGTGGGGCATGGCTTATTTTAACCTGAAAACGCTTTATTCATGCCGGTCAGTCGATGTGGCCAGCGATCGGGCGAGTTTTTTTAAGCCTAATTGCCGCAGTATAAAGCGATTGGGGTTGAGTAGGCTGGCCAATGCATGACTAATGGGCAAGTCTTCCTGGCAGATGAGGCTGGCTAAAATTTCCGCACAAAGAGGCGCGCTGGTAAACCCGCGGCTGCCATGCGCCAGGTTGCTGTACAGGCCTTTTACCCAAGGCAGGGTGGCAGCATTTGCATTAGGCCTAGGTGGGCGCGCGCTTAATGCTTGATGGTCTAATAATTCACCGAGCAAGGGAAAGTAGTCGGCGCTGCTGCAACGAAAAGATACCCGACCGCCCTGAACCTTGTGTTTTAGGCTGTCGTACAAGGTCTCGGCATAGCTGTTTAATTTGCTTAAATTGGACTGGTGATCCAATGCGTCTATGGCGGTGGATGGGTCTGAAGAAAAGCTGGCGCCTAAACTGTGCAGGCCATCGCTGGCCGGGCTTAGGTAGCCGTCACTGCAGACTATGCTTTGCAGCCTTAAGCTAGCGGCACTGGCCCGGACTAAGCTGAGCTGACCCCGTACGGCTTGGGTTTTTAAATGCAAATTCAAGCCTAAGTGTTGCGCTTGGTTGGCATTGGTGAGGATGACGATCTCGCTTTTTTCTATGCAGTTGTCGCCACTGTAAATTTCAAATACGTCTTTACTTTTCAACACCTTGCTAACATTTATTGATGTTTTGAGTACGATATTTTCATGGCTAAGCAAGCGTTGGCATAAGGCTTTTGGTTTAAGCCAAGCGGCTTGGGGGAAGTGCAGGGCCGGATGCAGCAGGGCGATGCCGGCTTTTTGACTGGCTTCTGCTTGGTCGAGCAATTGCAGGTAGTCTGCGGCGCCGGCTAATGCGGCGACTTTTTCTATTCTGGCCAGCTCTCTGTCATTAAAGCCCAATTGCAACATGCCGCAAGCATGAAAGTCGGCTTGGTCGAGTGCCAGCTTGGCGATTAAATCCAAACTATACACATAGCCAGCTAAGGCAAATTGGCTGGCCGTGTCATCGCCACTTAAACGCGGATAAAGCATGGCTTGTGGGTTGCCTGAAGCCTCATCGGCAATCTGCTCGTGACGTTCTAATAGCGTGACCTTAATGCCACGCTGCGCCAGTGCATAAGCACTACTGCAGCCGGCAATGCCAGCGCCAATAATGATGGCCGTCTTAGGCTGCATGCTTTAGTCCGATAAATTGCCCGTAGAGCATTTCACGTTTCTTGGCAAAGCCAGCTTGTTTGTTAACGGCAAAGCCGGCGGCCATTAAGCCACGGCGCACCGCGCTGGCGCTGGTGAAGGTGGCAAAAGTTGTTGCGGTATGGGATAGCGAGGCCATGTGCTGAAAAAGACGGTCTTGCCACATGTCGGGATTTTTAGCCGGGGCAAAGCCGTCCAAAAACCAAGCGTCGACCTTGGCATTTTCTGGCTGTGCGCATAACGCGGCGTAAGTCGCACTGGCATCGCCTATGAATAGGCTGAGCCTTACGCGCCCAGCAAACAGACTGAGCTCGCTAGGCTGGCTGACTAATTCTTGGTAGTTGGCCAGCAAGGCCGCACTTAAAGGCTTGAGTTCTGGCCAGCATAGGCTAGCTTTGCTCATGTCCAGCAGGCTCAAGGGGTATTTTTCCGCGCTGATAAAATGCAAATTGGCTTGTTCTGGCGCAATGCTCAGCCACAGCTTTGCCGCGGATAAAAAGTTAAGTCCTGTGCCAAAGCCAGTTTCGGCGATGCTAAAGGTTTTATTGGGGTAGTTTAGCCAGCGCTCGGCCAAACGGTTGGCTTGTAAAAACACGTAGTCGGTTTCCAGTAGGCCGTCATCGCTATTGAAATACACGTCTTGGAATTGCGTGGAATACGGTTGCCCATCTTGCCATGCAATGAGGCCGTGGTCATTGGTCCGCATGATCATTGCCCCCACAGCCGGTCGGCGGCGAGTAAAGGCGGGTGTGTACGACGGATAGCCATGCTAGCAATAAATTTACTCGGCTTTAGCCAGCGCGCGACGGTAAGCCTCTAATTTTGCCTGGTAGTTTTCAGCCGCACCGTAATCCAGAAAATGCGCGTAACGGTTGTGTGTGCCCAGTATCTTTCTGGCATGTTTTATTGGGCAAAAATATTGTTCGGTGCGGGCAATGATTTCACTGACATAAGCAATCATGCCGCTGCCGTAGGCGCAATAACTGCAATGAAATTTTTCTATGAAATTAAGGTAGCTGAGGTGCTGCCTGTCGTAAATGATGTAATCCGCCCGCCGTACTTTTTTAATGCCATAAATCGGAAAGCAGCTCATTTGGTAGAAGCTCACAAATAAATCGGTAATTATTAAGGGGATGACCATGGCGTAAATAATGGGGCCGGTAATCAGGTTTTGCGGTCTGTCGGTGACCAGCCAATGAAAGAAATTTCTTTTTAAGCGTTTGTGCGTTTGTTTGATGGAGTGTTCAAACTCCACACGCTTGCCTTTTATTTGAAAAAATACGCTGGACTGCTGTTCACTTAAGGCTTTACGCAAATCGTCTTCTAAGGCGGTAATTTGTTTCAGTAGTTGCTCAATAGTATCGTTCATTTGCATTCCCATATCCATGTTATGTAAGCCGTATCAGTTTAATTCATAGCGGGCTTAATTTGTAGGCTTGCTTGACGATAATTTGGGGTGGCGTAGTCCGTAAACGCACTCAATGGATTTTATGGCTGATTTTTAGGTAAAGTACGATGCAAGCCAGCATGAGGGTGATGCTGTTGGCCAGTATGATGGGCCAGCTGTTGATTAAAATGCCGTAGATTAACCAAGCGAGCACCCCCAGGCTAAACAAGCTGTACATGGGTAAAGAGACGCCGGATAAATCCCGCGTTTTCCAAGAGTGGTGCGCCTGAGGCACAAAGGCCAGGGTGGTCAAAAATGCCGCCAGGTAGCCGGTTAAATCGGTAATGTTCATGAAAATAGCCGTTGGCCAGTTGTTTGGATAAATGGCAGGCAAAAAAATGACCCAATTAAGGGCCATTTTTTTGGATTCTTGGGTCCTAAACCTTCTGAATGTTAGAAGCTTGTTTACCTTTTGGTCCGTCTGTTACGTCGAAACTTACGCGATCATTTTCTTTCAAGCTTTTGTAACCTGTGTCAACAATTGCTGAAAAATGCGCGAATAAATCGTCGCCGCCTGCATCAGGAGTAATGAAACCGAAACCTTTTGAATCATTAAACCATTTAACTAAACCTGTAGCCATATCTTATTCCATACTTTAAAAAAGGGAGGCACCCTAAATGAATGGGTTTTTAACAAATAATCAATCTTGAGGACCAACCAAATGAAGCAACCAAAACGCCTAAACTGCTTTTTACGGGTAATCGATAATCCTGTCAAGCATTATTTTTCGATTTCCTGTAAAAACCATTTAATGGCTGGCGAGGGATGGATTTAGCGCGTTATAAATCATTTAGTTAACTCATTTGATTTATTGCCAAACAGACCGCTGAAGTCTATAATGCGCGCGATGAATGGTGTTGTTGAGCAAATTCAACACAATTTAAGCGTAATAGGCGTTTTTATAGCACGCAGGCTACAGCGCTTATTTACTACTGGAGATACGCATTGGCTAAAGAAGAATTGATTGAAATGAGTGGTGTGGTGATGGAGATTTTACCGGATTCACGCTACCGAGTGACCTTGGATAACGGCCACAAATTGATTGCCTACACGGGTGGCAAGATGAAAAAAAATCACATTCGTATCTTGGCGGGCGATAAAGTCACCTTGGAATTGTCGCCTTATGACATCAATAATGGCCGCATCACTTTTAGGCACATCGAATCGGGCGGCGCTACCTATACGCCCAGAAAACGTACTTATTAATCCAATGGCCGCGCATCTACTGGCATCAGTCTGGTAGATTATTGGACGGCAATGTTACTGTCTGCCACCGACACCATTTGACCGCTGCGAATTTTTGCGGTTTTTCTGTACTCAATTAAGCCATCCACCTGCACCAATCCCTCTGCCACCATCATCTTGCCACGGCCGCCGCTGTCGGCTAAGCCTACCAATTTAAGTAAGTTACACAGCTCGATGTAGTCTGTGCTTAATGCAAATTGTATGGTTTTTGCCATGGATGTCTCGCGGTATGGGGTAGAATAGCCGTGTGGGAAAGGTGGCTGGTCGTGGCGCCGTGTGTGCCTGTTAAAGCCAGCAATGGCGTCGAATTTTATAGTAAAGGTAAGCTTTGTCAATGACAAAAAAAACGCAAGCGCACAAAAGAAGCCACGATCCTCACGCCGCCCGTGAAGCCAGCCGCTATGGAACGCCGCTGCCTAGCCGTGAGATGATACTGAATAGCATGACCGAACAAGGCGCGCCATTAAGTGTTGAGCAGCTCTATCTATTGCTGGATATCAGCCAGGATGAACGTGAGATTTTTAATCGACGTTTAAATGCCATGGAGCGCGAGGGGCAAATCATTAAAAATAGAAAAGGCGCTTTATGCATTGCCGACAAACTCGACTTAATTGCCGGTGTCGTGCAAGGCCATCCAGACGGCTTTGGCTTTTTAATTCCAGACGATAAAACTAAATGCCATGGCGAAGACTTATTCTTAAGCCCTAAAGAAATGTCGCAAGTCATGCATGGCGACCGGGCCATGGTCAGAATGGTAGGCCTAGACCGAAGAGGGCGCCCAGAAGCTAAATTGGTTGAGGTGCTGGAGCGCCGCACGCATAAGTTAGTGGGCCGAGTCATTCACAGTACGGGCGTCACCATAGTCACGGCGGAAGATAAGCGCATTAATTTGGATATATTGATCCCATACCATTTGGACATGAATGCTAAAGCCGGCCAAGTGGTTATGGTGGAACTGACTGAGCAGCCGGCTGCGCACGCCCAACCCATGGGCAAGGTCATTGAGATTTTAGGCAATTATGCCGACAGCGGCATGGAGATAGAGATTGCTTTGCGTAAGCATAATCTGCCGCATGAATTCAGTGCGGAAGCCATTGCGCTGGCGGAATCTTATCCTAAGTTGGTACAAGCAGACGATTATAAAAATCGTATTGATAGCCGTGCCATACCGCTCATTACCATAGACGGTGAAACGGCGCGTGACTTCGATGACGCGGTGTTTGCTGAGCCGCAAGGCAAGGGCTGGCGTTTGCTGGTGGCGATTGCTGACGTGAGTTTTTACGTTAAGCCTAAAGATGCCTTGGATAAAGGCGCATTTGACCGTGGCAATTCCGTGTATTTTCCGCGTCGCGTCATTCCCATGTTGCCTGAAGCCTTATCCAACGGCTTGTGCTCACTCAATCCAGACGTGGAAAGACTTTGCATGATTTGTGATATGCAGGTGGACGGCCTAGGGGTGGTTAAGCAGTATAAATTCTACCCGTCTGTCATGCGTTCTAAAGCACGCATGACGTACACGCAAGTGCACGAGATATTGCAACACCCAGCCGCGCCCTTGGCGCAAGAATACGCTTGGCTAGTGCCGCATCTAACGCATTTGAACAGTGTCTACAAATTGATGCTCATGCAGCGTGAGAAACGCGGCGCGATTGAATTTGAAACCTCTGAAACCATCATGGTGTTTAATGACAATGGCAAGATAGACAGTATAGTGCCCAGCCACAGAAACGAGGCGCACAAGCTGATTGAGGAATGCATGCTGGCGGCCAATGTTTGCGCGGCCGATTTTTTGAACGCGCATGAACACCCAGCCTTGTATAGGATACACGAAGGCCCCACCCCAGAAAAGCTGGAATTATTACGCACCTTTATGGCGGAATTCGGCTTTGGTGTGGGCGGAGGGGCCAAGCCGCACGCTAAAGACTATGGCAAGTTATTGGACCAAATTAGGCAACGGCCGGACGCACAATTGTTGCAAACCGTGTTGTTAAGATCCATGCAGCAAGCCGTTTATAGCCCAGACAATGTGGGGCACTTTGGCTTGGCTTACGAAGCGTATGCGCACTTTACTTCACCTATACGGCGTTACCCAGATTTGTTGATTCACCGTGCCATTAAGGCGGTTTTAAACGGCGACAAGTACAAGCCTGGGGATTGGAGTCAGTTGGGCACGCAATGCTCCATGACCGAGCGTAGGGCCGATGATGCCACCCGCGATGTCAGCAATTGGCTGAAATGCTTTTACATGCAAGATAAAATTGGTGAGGTGTTTGAGGGCAGTGTGGCAGGGGTCACCAGTTTTGGCTTATTTGTCGCCTTGGACAGCGTATACGTCGAGGGCTTGTTACACGTGACTGAACTTGGTAATGACTACTTCCATTACGACAAAGCCCGACATGAAATGGCCGGTGAGCGCAGCGGTGTGCGCTACCGCCTAGGCGACAGGTTAACCATAAAAGTGGCCAGAGTGGATTTGGAAACGGCGAAAATAGATTTCTCTTTAGTCAATAAAAACAAATCGTTAGATGACAGTGTTAAAGACGGATCGGCAACTGGGCAGCGCCGCGTGGAACAGTCGTCCAAGCCGTCAAGCAACAAGCTGACGGCTAAATCCAGTGTGGGCGCTAAAGCCAAGCCCAAGGCCGCCCAGGCTTTTAAAAACCCAGCAAAGCCAAGTAAGTCTAAAAGAAGTCATAAGAAAACAGCTAAGCGTTAATGTTAAATTTAAGGTGAAATGATGAGTGATGCCCGTATTTTATTTGGCTTTCATGCCGTACTAAGCCGTTTGCGCCAACACAGCGCGAGCGTGCAAGAGATTTTGATTGACAGAGATAGGGTGGATGCGCGCATGAAGGATATGCTGAAGCTGGCCGAATCTTTTGGCGTTCGCATCATGGAGGTGGAGCGCAGCCGCTTGGATGGCATGGCGGGCATGAACGGACGCCATCAAGGCGTGATTGCGCGCGTGGTGGACACACCTATCCCGTATAAAGACATACACGATATTCTAGAATCGGATCTAAGCGAGCCACCGTTTTTCTTAATCTTGGACGGGGTTGAGGATCCGCACAACCTAGG
The DNA here is from genome assembly GCA_005791685.1 of Methylotenera sp. Classification (GTDB taxonomy): domain Bacteria; phylum Pseudomonadota; class Gammaproteobacteria; order Burkholderiales; family Methylophilaceae; genus Methylotenera. The sequence continues at coordinate 12,284 of SXVG01000105.1, forward strand.
CGCTTGCCTACGGGTGGCTGATGCCATGGGCGTGCATGCGGTTATTGCACCTAAAGACCGGGCGGTGGGACTGAATGCGACCGTACGTAAGGTAGCCAGTGGCGCTGCCGAAACCATCCCGTTTATCGCCGTTACCAACTTAGCCAGAACCATGCGTGAACTTAAAGAAGCGGGGGTTTTTGTGGTGGGGACGACCATGGATGCCCCATCGAGTTTGCTAAACACCAAACTGGACGGTCCTATCGCCATTGTGTTGGGCGCAGAAGGCGATGGCATACGTCGTTTAACCGCAGAAACTTGCGACGCGCTGGTCACCATTCCCATGTTTGGCTCGGTAGAGAGCTTGAATGTCAGCGTCGCTAGCGGCATATGTTTATACGAAGCCCGTCGCCAACGCAGCCTAGCCAATCAATAGGAGCCCGCTTACGCCCGCAATTTTAGCGTTTTTAAAGTGCGCTGGCGCACGGTTTGCAGCAGTGCTGGATTGTCTATCAGCGATAATTTGTAACTAGGAATCAATGCGCGCATCTTTTCTTGCCAATCTGCACTTTGCAATTGCGCACCGAAACACCGTTCAAGCACGTCTAACATGGCTTGTACCGCGACGGAAGCGCCAGGGGATGCACCCAGCAAGGCGGCGATAGAGCCGTCTTTTGCCGCGACAATTTCCGTACCAAACTCAAGCTTGCCGCCTTTTTCATCGCATTTTTTGATGATTTGTACGCGCTTGCCAGCATGTTCTAAACGCCAATCGGCTTTAATCGCCTGCGGGTAAAATTGCCGTAATACGGAAATTTTTGAGGTATGCGTTTTCATCGCTTCCGTGATGAGGTAGCGCGTTAAATCGGTGTGTTGCCTGCCCACCTTGAGCATGGGTTTAATGTTGCTTGGTTTAACCGATTTGATTAAATCCAAATAGGAACCTTCTTTTAAGAACTTGGTGGTAAAGCCGGCATAGGGCCCGAACAATAAGGCGGCCTTACCGTCTATCATGCGCATATCCAAGTGCGGCACGGACATGGGCGGCGCGCCCAAGGCTGCTTTGCCATAGACTTTTGCTGTGTGCTGGGCTATCACTTCAGCTTTGTCACAAACCAGCCATTGGCCGCTGACAGGGAATCCGCCGTAGCCGTGGCTTTCAGGTACGCCGGATTTTTGTAACAGTTTTAATGCGCCACCGCCTGCCCCTAAAAACACAAAACCGGCATCAAACAGCTGGACTTTTTTGCTCTTTAGGTTCATTACGCTGACTTGCCAGCGGCCATTGTCCAGCTGTTTTAAACGTTTAACTTCGGTGTTTAGCTTGAGTTTAAAGTTTGATTTATGCGCTAAATTGGCTACAAAACTACGCGTTAGACTGCCGAAATCAACATCACTACCGTAAGCCACCCGTGTGGCGGCCACCTTTTGTTTAGGGTCGCGGTTTTGCATGACTAAGGGCATCCAGTTCGCTAAGGTTGCCGGATCCTCGCTGTACTCCATGTCGGCAAACAAGGGATGAGCTTTTAATAAATCGTAGCGCTGGCGTAAAAAATTGACGTCGTCCTCGCCCCAAACAAAACTGAGGTGTGGGGTGGGGTTGATAAAGTGGTTAGGGCTAGGCAGCACGCCTTTTTCCACCAAATAAGACCAAAACTGCAAGCTGGTTTCAAACGCCGCATTGATGGATAGGGCGCGTTTAATGTCGACACTGCCGTCTGGCATGACTGGGGTGTAATTTAATTCGCAATAGCCAGCGTGGCCGGTGCCGGCATTATTCCAAGCATCGGTACTTTCTGCGGCAATGCTAGGCAAGCGCTCTAGCATAAGCATGCTAAGCTTGCCGTCTAATTCGGCCAGCAATGAGGCTAAGGTGGCGCTCATTACGCCACTGCCCACTAACAGCACATCGACTTTATTTACAGTGGTCATTAGTTTAATTGTTGCCTAGGCCTGTGTATCAAGAAAAAAGCCTGTGTAAGACAGGCTTGAGCAGTATGAAATCCGAATTAAGGGGGACGCCGCCCAATCCGATTTATTTCAGGCTTGGATTTTACAGTAATATTCATCTTTTCAGGAAAGAATAATACGCGACCACGGCTAATTTTATGAGCACAATTTTATGAATCAAGACGATTTGACTCGCTTATTAAGCACGATCATGCCTTACGGTAAATACAAAGGACGCTTGATTGCCGACCTGCCTGGGCATTATCTAAATTGGTATGCGCGTGTCGGATTTCCAAAAGGTGAAATAGGGCGATTGTTGGCATTGATGCAAGAGATAGACCACAATGGGCTGTCTTGGCTACTCGATCCGTTGCGGGCCAAAGCTTAAGGGACGTAAAAAAAGCCAAGACATTCGTGTTGGCTGTGCGCAGGATTAAGTGATTTTATTAAAATGCCCATTTTACTGATTTTAATCGTAAAATTTGGCGTCCCCACCGGGATTCGAACCCGGGTCGCCTCCGTGAAAGGGA
>SXVG01000106.1 GCA_005791685.1 Methylotenera sp.
CGCTTGCGACCAAGCTTAAACATTTCTGGAAATGTGCGTAGTTTTTCGGCTTTTGCCTCAATATCATTGGCCAGTGCTTCTGCTGCATCTGGGTTATCTTGGGCAATGTGCTCCACAAGATTTAGTAAATCTAAACTTGCCTGTCTTTTCCATAACAGGTTAAGCACGCTTTACTGCCCGAGCTTTGGCAATGACCGATCTCACATCCTGCATCACTTCAGCATGAGGGATCAATGGACTGGTATCGTCGATCGCTTCTTGAATTTCAGCTTTCAGCCACTTGTCATAAGCGACTGCTTGATGTGCAGACTTCATGGCCTCAGAACGGTCTGGGCGGTTACGCGTGGTTTTTATGCTCACTGGATCATAATTCACTGCATCCACATCAAAGCGGTCTATACCTACACCTTTGAGGTAGCTCACCAATGATTCAAATTTTCTAAAGATTCGTACCTGACGACTGCGCTGGGCAGCCAAAGCACGCTCGGTCATTCCGTACTTTACTAGAATACCCCAGCCTCCATTTTGGCCGACAATATGCGCACTATTCACTGCACCAGCTTCCGCCAGTCGGGATAAGGTTGTGTGATCTATGGTTTCAGTATTCATGCTATTCCCCGTGCTGCCGTGGTTTATATAATAGTTATACTACTCGCAATTAATAGAAGATTGCAAGTCAAGGCAGGGGTTAAGGATACATTGGCTGCAGAAAACTGCGATTTCAGTCGGGGCTATTTCTTAATTGATCGCGGGTGTTTTGTCTTCTAAAAGAATGTTTTCACGCTTATCTGGGCGCTTAACCAAATAACTCTGAAAACTGACTGGCTTGAAGCTTTACGTCATCTGCATTAAAAATGGCATGGATTACCGCTACCGAACTGGCGCTCGCGGCAATCGCCTGCGGGGCATTAGTCAAGGTAATGCCGCCTATGGCCACCGCTGGGATGCTTAACTGCGCCTTAGCCAATTCAAACAAACTTAAATCGGCAACCGGCGCATTGGGCTTGGTGCTGGAGGCAAAACAAGCACCAAAGGCCACGTAATCGACGCCGGCTTGCTGAGCGGCTAAAGCCAAATCCAATCGGTTATAGCAGGAGGCGCCGAGCAATTTGTCTTCGCCTATTCTGGCGCGAACTTCTTCTAAATTGCCATCATCAGCGCCTATGTGCACGCCATCTGCATCTAACGTTAAACAGAGCTTTACCGAATCGTTGATAATAAAAGGCACCTTATATTGCCGGCATAAAGGCAAAATGGCGCGTGCTTGCTGGGTTTTTAATTTGTGATTGGCTAATTTATTGCGGTATTGCAAGACGCTAACGCCGCCTTGCAAGGCCAAGGCTACTTTGGTCAGCAGCAGATCGGTATCGAGCTCATCCGGCGTAATGGCATACAAGCCTTTTATCATGAGGCGCGCTCTGTTCTAGTGGCTTTTGCTAGAGGCTTCGCCGCTATTCACCACAGCGTCTTCTTCATCGCGCGCCCAAAACATGCGATCCGGTATGAATTGGCCCATGCCCGGTCTAAAACCGTGTTTTAGGGTTTGCCAAGTAAATTCTTGCGCCTCGGCAACGGCGTCTTCCATGCTCAAGCCGTGCGCCATACAAGCGGCAATGGCGCTGGTCATGGTGCAACCCGAGCCATGGTAATTACCTGGCAAGCGCTCCCATTGATAGGCTTTAATCAATTTATTGTCGCCATACAAGGTATTGGTCACTTCCAGCGTGCGCTCGTGGGTGCCGGTGATTAACACGTACTCACTGCCCATATTCAATAGCCGCGCGGCACTTTCATCCAAGGAAGTTAACGCCACCTCATCGCCGTCGTCGGCAAAGGCAAAACGGCGCGCTTCTAAACTGTTAGGGGTAATCAAAGTGGCTTGCGGAAAGAGCAGCTCTATCATGGCATCCATCATGTCGTCGTTGCTTAAATCGTCACCGCGACCCGAGCTTAAAATGGGGTCGATGAGCAAAGGCACGTCTGGGTAATCGGCCATGATTTCGGCTATAACGGCCACATTTTCCACTGAGCCCAGTATGCCTAACTTAAAAGCCGATACTTGCACGTCTTCTAGAATGGCGCGCGCCTGGTCATTTACCCAATCGGCATCCATGGCCAACACGCTGTCCACACCGCGGGTGTCTTGCACGGTAATGGCCGTCACCACCGATAACGGGTGGCAACCTATGCTAGCAAAAGTCAGGATGTCAGCCTGCAAGCCTGCCCCGCCACTTGGGTCGGTGCCGGCAAAGGTGAGTACTGATGGTGGTGCTTGGTTGGCCATATAGTCGTAAACTTTTAATTAGTCGATGGAGCGGGCGATGGGAATCTTTATTCTCAATGCCCACAATATACAGCCATTATATATGAGCAAAATACTCTTTAAGCTATTGATGCAATGAAGCGCGTTGAAAAGCACTTTTAAAAGTGCTATATTTAGCGCCATCGAAAGACACGGTAATATAAAATAAGGAGTTAACTATGGCACACGCCATTTTGACCAGCATATCTGCCAGCGTTACTGAGCTAAAAAAAGACCCCATGAATACTGTGGCAGCAGGCGATGGCTTTCCAATTGCCATTTTAAATCGCAATGAACCGGTTTTCTATTGTGTGCCAAGAAAAGCCTACGAAGATTTAATGGATAAATTAGAAGATTTAGAGTTGAACGCGATTGCAGACGCTCGCCAAGGACAAAATACCGTGCGAGTCACGCTAGATGACTTATAAACTGGACTTCTATGAAGAAGCTTTAAAAGAGTGGCGGAAATTGGACGCCACTGTTCGAGAGCAATTCAAAATGAAACTGGCTGAGCGCTTAGAAAATCCGCGATTAGCTAGTGCGAAACTGCGTGATAGCAAAGATCGGTACAAAATAAAGTTGCGCCAGATAGGCTACCGTTTAATTTATGAAGTAGATGACCGCACCGTGGTGGTTTTGGTTGTCGCTGTTGGCAAGCGTGATAAAAGTGCAGTTTATTTAGCCGCGACTAAACGATAAAAAAGCATGATTGATGGAGCGGGCGATGGGAATCGAACCCACGGCTCTAGCTTGGGAAGCTAGGGTATTACCATTATACGACGCCCGCCTGATGCAGTATTTTACTGCATTTTGCTTGGGCGCTGTGCGTGGCTGCCATCATTATTAAAGTCTTTTAAAGCCTATGCGGCCATAAATCAGGCTTAAAATTCCAGCGGATTCACGTCCACAGACCAGCGCACTTTGGCCGATAATGGCTGCGCCCTTAAGCAAATCAGCAACTGTTTGAGCAGGCGCTGCAAAGCCTGACGGTTATCCGCTTGCATGAGCATGTGGGCGCGCTCCATGCCTTTTAGGCGCTCCATTTGCGGACGCACCGGATCGTAAACCAAAACCTCATGACTTAATCCGCGCGCTTGTTCAAATGCACCGCGCAAAAATTTTTGCACCAAAGCAAAATCGTTGGCTTCGGCACGCAATAGCGCCATGAACACATAAGGTGGAAACTGTACTTGCTCACGCTCTTGCAACAGGGCGTTGGCGTAACTGACGTAATCTTGTCGGCGTAAAGCGTTGAATAACTCATGCTCGGGAAACTGCGTTTGTATCATCACCTGGCCGGCGATGGATGCTCGGCCAGCCCGGCCGGCCACTTGCATGAGTTGCGCGAATAAGCGTTCGCTGGCTCGAAAATCTGGGCTGTGCAGTGCGCTGTCGGTATCGATAACGCCGACCAAGCTTAAATTGGGAAAGTCGTGGCCTTTGGCCAGCATTTGCGTGCCGACCAGTATGTCTATTTCTTGATTGTGCACCCGCTCTAAAATGTCCAGCAATGCCTCTTTGCGGCTCACGCTGTCTCTATCGACTCGGGCGATGCGAGCACCAGGCAGCATTTGCGCTAAGCTTTGTTCCAAACGCTGGGTGCCATGCCCGGTAGGATGCAAATCGGCATTGCCGCAACTGGGGCATTGTGGCGGTATTTTTTGTTCGTGACCGCAGTGGTGGCAACGCAATTTTTTTTGCCCAAGGTGCACCACCAAACGGCTGCTGCAGCGTAAACAGGGCGCTATCCAATGGCAAGCCGAGCACAATAAAACCGGCGAATATCCACGCCGATTAATAAACAACAAACTTTGCTCTTTACGCGCCAAACGTAACTTTAATGCGGCTATCAATTGCGGGCTTAAGCCTTGTTGCAAATGCACTTTAGTGGTGTCTATGCAATCAATTTGCGGTAATTTTGCCGCCAAAACAGCGCGCTGATTTAAACTCAGCAAGCGGTATTTACCGGTTTGGGCGTTGTGCCAAGTTTCCAATGCCGGCGTGGCCGAACCCAACAGCACCGGAATGTTCAAGCGCTTGCCCCGCATCAACGCCACATCGCGCGCGTGATAGCGCATGCTGTCTTGCTGTTTATAGGAGCTGTCGTGCTCCTCGTCGATAATAATCAGCTTTAATTTAGGCATGGGCGTAAAAATGGATAAACGCGTACCAATGACAATTTTGGTCGCGCCGGCTTGGGCCAACTGCCAATGATGCAAGCGCTCGCCTTCGCTTAAATGGCTGTGCAAACTAACCAAAGGAAAATTGGCAAAACGGCTTCTAAAACGCGCTTCCAATTGCGGGGTGAGATTAATCTCTGGCACCAAGACCAAGACTTGCGCGTCATCATTGTCTAACACTTGCTGCATTAAGCGCATATAAACTTCGGTTTTTCCGCTGCCGGTAATGCCGTGCAGCAACCAGGCCTGAAATTGCTGAGAGTCTTGCATAATGCTGGTCAGGGCTAAGGCTTGCTCGTCGTTTAAGGCGGGCGCCGCCGGCTGCGCCATGCCTAAGGTTTTAACTATCGCGGCCACTTGCTCACACAGCGCCCAGCCATCTTCCACCAGTTGCTTGGCCACTTTGCGCGCACTGCTGGATATGGCATCCAACTCGGATTCGGTTAAGGCTGGCTGGATTTGCAGTGCCAGCAACACCCGCCGCAAAACGGTTTGCCTGGCTGGCAACTGATCCACAGCAATTTGACGACCAGCATCGGTCAACACATAGCGGTATTGCTTGCGCGATACGGCCGGGGCTATTTGCCGCAAGCGCGCGGGCAAGGCCGACAACAGAGCTTGGCCATAAGGGTATTGGTAATAATCGGCGCTGAATTTTAATAGGCTTAAGGTTGCGCTATCCAACGGTAGCTCGTCGCTAAAGACCTGCGTCACCGCTTTGAGTTTTTCTAAGGGAAATTCACTCTCATTGGCTAAGCCAATGACGATGCCGATTTGGCTACGACGGCCAAATGGCACCAGCACACGCTGACCTATCTGCGCGTCTTGACCGTTGCTCAAATAATCGAAAAGTCGATCCAGTGGCAAGTCTAAGGCAATTTTTAATATGGGTTTAGGCAATTTTATTGGCAATTATTCGGCTATGGTCAGGCAATTAACAGCTTATTAAAGACACATGATAAAAACACGCGGCTAGTAGGTTAAAATAATGCTCTTAAATAATTTACTTTAAGACCATATCAGTTTGAAAGCACATCTTACCCAATTACTGGCCACTGCCGCAAAAACTATTGCGCCCGACAGTGCAGATTTAAGCATTTTACTGGAGCGCCCCAAATCGGCCGAGCACGGTGATTTTGCCACCAACCTTGCCTTGGTGCTGGCTAAACCGCTCAAACAAAATCCGCGTGCTATCGCCACCCAACTGATTGCGGCCTTACCCAGTAGCGACTACATTGCTAAAACCGAAATAGCCGGTGCCGGTTTTATTAATTTCTTTTTAAACGCCCAATCTCAGCAACAGGTGGTCAAAACCATCCTAAGCGCAGGGGCGCAATACGGGCGTAACGCCAACGGTCAAAAACAAAAAGTCCAAGTGGAATTCGTTTCGGCCAACCCAACCGGTCCATTACACGTGGGGCATGGCCGCGGCGCGGCGGTGGGTGATTGCCTGGCGCGATTACTGGATGCTAACGGTTGGGACGTGACGCGCGAGTTTTATTATAACGATGCCGGCGCACAAATAGACAACCTCACCATCTCAGTCTTAGCCCGTTGCCAAGGCATCTCAACCGACGACGCCCGCTTTCCTGAAAACGGTTACCGCGGCGAATACATCGCCGACATTGCAGCGGCCTATTTGGCCAAGCAAACCGTGGTGGCAGACGACATGCAAGTGACCGCCAGTGGGGACATCACCGATGAAAACGCGATACGCCATTTTGCCGTGGCCTATTTAAGGCACGAGCAAGATTTGGATTTAACCGCCTTTCAAATTAAATTCGATGTGTTCTCACTAGAGAGTGCGCTGTACGCCGAGGGCAAGGTTGAACAAACCGTGCAAGCCTTAATCAACAGCGGCCACACCTATGAGCAAGACAACGCGCTGTGGTTAAAAACCACAGATTTTGGTGACGATAAAGACCGTGTCATGCGCAAAAGCGAGGGCGGCTACACTTACTTTGTGCCCGATGTGGCTTACCATGCCGAGAAATGGCGGCGTGGTTTTGTGCGGGTCATTAACGAGCAGGGCGCCGATCACCACAGCACCATCACCCGCGTGCGTGCCGGCTTACAAGCTTTGAATGCTGGCATTCCTGCTGGCTGGCCAGATTACGTGTTACACCAAATGGTCACCGTCATGCGTGCTGGCGAAGAGGTCAAGCTGTCTAAACGCGCCGGCAGTTATGTGACCTTACGCGACCTCATAGAAGAAGTGGGTTGCGATGCCACGCGTTATTTCTTAGCGGCACGGCGCTCCGATTCGCAATTGGTGTTTGATATCGATTTAGCCCGCGCCCAAACCAACGACAACCCGGTGTTTTACATACAGTATGCGCACGCCCGTATTTGCAGCGTGTTAGCGCAATGGGCCGGCAAGGTGGCCGATTTAAAAAATGCCGATTTGGCCCCACTCACGCAGCCGCATGAAATTGCCCTGCTGCAAAGACTAAGCAGCTACCCTGAAACCGTGGCCGATGCGGCCAGCGATTTAGCCCCGCACGTGATTGCCAATTACTTAAAAGAATTGGCCAGTGAATTACACAGCTATTACAACGAATATAAGTTTTTAATTGAAGATGAAGCGGTTAAAATAGCCCGCTTAAGCTTAATTAGCGCCACCCAACAAGTGCTTAAAAATGGCTTGTATTTACTCGGCGTCAGCGCCCCAGAGAAGATGTAAGGATTGAAATTAATGATGAGCAGAGATTACAAACCCAGCCCAGAGCGATCAAAAAGCACCAACAAAGGCAATCCGCTGTTTACCGGCTTGCTTATTGGCGTACTGATGGGGGTGGCCGCTTCATTGGGCGTAGTTATGTTTATTAAAGGCGGCGATAGCCCATTTGCTAAGCAAACCAGCAGCGAAGTAACCAAATCTGTTTCTCAAAAGATGCAAGAACAAGCCAATGCCGAGCAAGCCAATACGGACAACAACGCAGCCGCCGAAGTGAATGCGGACAATGCCGAAACGCGCTTCGATTTTTATACCATATTGCCTGGTAGCGAAAGCAAAGTGAGCGCAGAAGAAGAAATTAAAATTAAAGAAGAAACGCCGGAACCGGCCCTACAAATCAGTTATTATTTACAAGTCGGCGCCTTTCAAACCGGTGAAGAAGCCGACAACATGAAAGCCAAATTAGCCCTACAAGGCTTTGAATCGGTAGTGCAAACCGCCACCACCGCAGACAAAGCCATTTGGCATCGGGTGCGTGTTGGGCCGCTGAGCAATTTGGATCAAATCAATAAAACAAAAAATGATTTGCTTAAAAATGGCTTTAAAGCCGATTTAATTAAAGTGAATCTCGACAACCAATAAACTGTTTTTTAGTTAGGCGTCAGCCTAAGCGGTGGTCATACGTTGTAGTAATCAATAGTCAGATTGACTTGACGGATTTTAATCCGCCCTTGATTTTACTGTACAAGAAAATCCAACAAGCAGTCTTGGATCATTAAAATTTAAAAACCATGTATAAGGAATAGAACCATGAAAAAATTGTTGAGTGGCCTCATGTTATTAGCCTCCTTCCAAGTGTTGGCGGCCGACCCACAAATCGGCAGAGAATTCGATAAAACAGCGCAAGTGATTGCCACTGAAAATCCCAGCAAAATTGAAGTCACCGAGGTGTTTTGGTACGGCTGCATACACTGCTATCAAATGGACCCTTTGCTTAATGATTGGGTAAAAAAACTACCGGCGGACGTGTCGTTTAAACGCATGCCTGGCTTACCTCAACCCACTTGGGCGCCGATGGCAAAAGCCTTTTATGCCATGGAAGATTTAAAACTGACGGACAAATTACACAGCGCATTATTTGATGCCATCAACAAAGAGAAATCGCTTAACCCTACTAACGAAGCAGCCGCCATAGACTGGATTGCTAAAAAAAGTGGTTTAGACAAAGCCAAAGTAGAAGCCTCTTTTAAATCGTTTTCTATGAACAATAAACTTAACCAAGCCGCCCAATACTTCCGTTCCAGTGGCGCAACCGGTGTGCCCAGCTTGGTCATAGACGGTCGCTTTATTACGTCCAGCACCATGGCCGGCGGCAACCCAGCGGCCCTTAAAACAGCCGACTACATCATTACCAACATCCGTGCGGATAAAGCCAACGCTGCAAAAAAATAAAAGCACGCAACTAAACAAAAACCGTTTTTACAGAAATGTAGAAACGGTTTTTTTACCGCTATACTCTACGCCATCGGACTTAACTCTAAAAAGGCAGACCGCATGAAAGTCTTCATTACCGGCGCATCCAGCGGCATAGGTGCCGCACTGGCAAGCGCTTACGCAAAACAATATAAAAGTTATGAAGTGACAATAGGCCTGGCTGCCAGGCGTAGTGAGCACTTACAAAATCTGAAAACATTGCTGGAGCAAAACCCTAAAATTCGCTGCCGCATCTACCCCTTAGACGTGCGCGACCACCGTGCACTGGCATTAGCCGCTGGCGATTTTATTGAACATGCGGGTGCACCGGATGTGGTCATCGCCTGCGCGGGAGTGAGCCGCGGCACCTTAACCGAACACCAAGAAGACATTGCCGCTTTTCAGGCGGTAATCGACATCAATGTGATGGGCATGGTGCATACCTTTCAACCTTTCATCACGGCCATGCGCAAAGCAGGTAGCGGTCAACTGGTCGGCATAGCCAGTGTAGCTGGCATACGCGGCCTACCCGGCGCCGGCGCTTACAGTGCCAGCAAAGCGGCCGCGATCAGTTACTTGGAAAGCTTACGGGTAGAAATGGCGCCCAGCAATATTGCCGTGACCACCATCGCACCTGGCTACATACGCACCCCGATGACCGACGTAAATAGTTACAAGATGCCTTTTTTAATGGATGCCGATGTCGCCGCCATGAAGTTTTTAAAAGCCATCGCAAACAAACGCCGCTTTGTCGTTATTCCATGGCAAATGGGTTGGCTGGGCCGATTGATGAAATTCATCCCGCCAGCAGTATGGGACTGGGCCATGAAAAAAGCCCCGTATAAACCGAGGCTGGATTGGGATTGGTTGTAGTGTACTAAAACCCGGTTTACCACAGAGACACGGAGACACAGAGAAGGTCAAAAACTTGAACGTAGGTCGGGATTTATCCCGACAAGCACCGTTCTTATCGGCCTAAACGCCGACCTACAAAATCGTGATTTTCTCTGTGGTAAAGATTGGGCATTTAACGAGCAATCGGTTTATAGCGCAAACGTTTCGGTTTAGCGCCTTTGGCGCCGGACTTGCCGCAGCTCTTTGCGGCATAGTGACGGCGGACATGCCCGCACGGGTACAGAAGGCGTTGTGATTTAACTTAAGCCACTTTTCCAAACTACCGTGTTATCGGTTTGTAGCGCAAGCGTTTCGGTTTAGCGCCTTCTTCACCCAAGCGCTTGCGTTTATCGGCTTCGTATTCCTGGTAATTGCCGTTAAAGAAGGTCCATTGTGAATCGCCTTCTGCGGCCAAGATATGCGTGGCAATCCGGTCCAAAAACCACCGATCATGCGAGATCACCAGCACGCAGCCAGCAAACTCCAACAAGGCATCTTCTAGCGCACGCAAGGTTTCCACGTCCAAGTCATTGGACGGCTCATCGAGCAACAAGACATTGCCGCCAGATATAAGCGTTTTGGCTAAATGCAAACGACCACGCTCACCGCCGGAGAGTTGCCCGACAATTTTTTGCTGGTCGCCACCTTTAAAATTAAAGCGACCTATGTAGGCACGCGATGGCGTTTCGTAACGGCCGACGGTTAGGATGTCTGAGCCACCGGATATTTCATCAAACACGGTTTTAGCATCGCTTAAGGCATCGCGACTTTGATCGACATAAGCCATTTTGACCGTGCTGCCTATTTTCACTTCGCCGCTGTCTGGCTGCTCTTTGCCGGTAATCATTCTAAACAAAGTGGATTTACCCGCGCCGTTAGGGCCTATGATGCCGACGATGGCACCCGCTGGCACGCTAAAGCTTAGCTTGTCCATCAAGAGGCGGTCTTTAAAGGCTTTGCTTACGCCATTAAATTCAATGACTTGGTCACCCAAACGCTCGCCCGCTGGAATAAAAATCTCCTGCGTTTCATTGCGTTTTTGGTATTCCGCATTGGCCATTTCTTCATAACGGGCTAAGCGTGATTTGCTCTTGGCTTGTCGCGCTTTAGGGTTTTGTCGCACCCATTCCAACTCGGTATTAAGCGCTTTACGACGGGACGATTCTTGCGATTCTTCCAAGGCCAAACGCGCTTGTTTTTGATCCAACCAACTCGAGTAATTGCCTTTCCAGGGGATGCCGTGGCCACGGTCTAATTCCAATATCCATTCGGCGGCGTTATCTAGGAAATACCTATCGTGCGTCACCGCCACCACCGTGCCCGGGAAGCGCACTAGGAACTGTTCTAGCCACTCCACCGATTCCGCATCCAAATGGTTGGTGGGCTCATCCAACAACAACATATCGGGTTTAGACAGCAGTAATTTGCACAAGGCCACACGGCGCTTTTCACCACCGGATAAGGGGCCAATTTTTGCGTCCCAAGGCGGTAAACGCAGCGCGTCAGCGGCTATGTCCAATTGCGTGGTCAGATCGCTACCACTGGCAGCAATGATGTTTTCCCACTTGGCTTGCTCTTCCGCGAGCTTATCAAAGTCGGCATCCGGTTCGGCATAAGCCGCGTACACCGCTTCTAGCTTGGCCTGTGCTTCCATCACCTCGCCCATGCCCGACTCCACTTCTTCACGCACGGTTTTATCGGCATCCAATTGTGGCTCTTGCGGCAAATAGCCTATGGTCATATTTGGCTGCCACTGCACTTCGCCCTCAAACTCTTTGTCCACCCCGGCCATAATGCGCAGCACGGTCGATTTACCCGAGCCGTTTAAACCGAGCAAGCCTATCTTGGCGCCCGGGAAAAAAGACAAAGAAATGTCTTTAATGATGGTCTTTTTGGGCGGAACTATTTTGCTCACACGGAGCATGGACATTACGTATTGAGCCATGGTGGTTTTATGTCAATTTAAAAAACGACAGCTTAACAGAAAGCCAGCTTACTTGCTCGTCAGCTACAATGGCCAACATGCCAAACCGACAAACTGGGTATAATGCAGCAACAACAAAAGGCACTGGCTATGGCAATCAAATCCACCATTTATAAAATCGATCTGCAAGTCTCCGACATGGATCGCCATTATTACCAGCAACACAATTTAACGCTGGCCAAACACCCGTCCGAAACCGATGAGCGGGTCATGGTCAGGCTGCTGGCATTTGCCCTTTACGCTAACGAGGCCTTGATTTTCGGCAAAGGCTTAAGTGACGAAGAAGAACCGGATTTATGGCAAAAAGACCTGACCGGCGCGATAGATTTATGGATAGACGTGGGCTTGCCCTCCGAGCGCGACATACGCAAAGCGGCAGGCCGATCAAAACAAGTGGTGGTGGTGCTTTATGGCGGGCGCGTGGCCGATATGTGGTGGGCCAGCAACAGCAAAGCCTTACTCAAAACCAACAACCTAACGGTGATTAATTTACCCGAAACCAAAGAACTGGCTGCCATCGCCCAACGAGGCTTAAACATCAGCTGCACCCTGCAAGACGGTCAAATCATGCTAGGCCATGACGACGGCAGTTTGGATATCGTGCCGGTGATACTAAAGTCGGCCAGCGCCTACTAAGCTTTATTCAACCGGAACGGAATGGGCTGGCTGGAAGGGGTAATTATGAAACTCATCTTTCGACCATCCCTCCGGGTTTTTTAGATTGTAAAGCTGAGACATAGAGGTCTCATACTCGGCGCATATTCACAATATCAGCTTTCCGATTCACTGCGCTAGCTCGACTAGGTCTAATGAGACACTCAGCAGGAATACCCAAACTAGAATTGAGTTTCCTGATCATGCCTATCGTCAAAGATCTTTTCCCATTAAGCACTTCATAAACTCGATTGATCTGCCCAATCATTGGTTGGAGGTCTCTTGGCACCATACCTAATTGTTCCATGCGGAAATTAATTGCCTCAATTGGATCTGGCAGATCAACTGGGAATGCCTTAGCTTCGTAAGCATCAATCAACGCCAGCATGATTTCAAAGAAGTCACCTTCAGCACTACCTGGCTCAGGCTCATTCTCAAAGTAAGGCACAACAGCTTTAAGCGCTGCTTTGTAATCTGCTTCATTGTGAATAGGTTTAATGTTCATTTTATTACTCCATCTCAACGGTGTTAGCGTCAATCCTGTCATATTCTTCGTGCGTGCCAACAAACTTAATATAGATCGCACCATACTGGTAGGCAACTGCAACGACCAAGCGATAAGTATTCCCTTTAATATTAAAAACCACCCTTCGACTTTTTAGAATGCTTGCGCTTTTATATTGCACTTTGATCTCCGAAGGATCTTTCCAGTTAGCTTTCTGAGCTTCACTTAGCCATGCCTTTAATGGCTGTTCTGCATCCGTATGGCGCTCATAAAAATCTTTTAGGGTTTTTAGGGAAATTACTTTCATGGAGCATATTAGTCCCATTTTGGGACTAATGTCAAACTTATCTGCAATAACTTTTTTAGCCCCTAGCCAACTTACTCGACTGTCACGCTCTTGGCCAGGTTTCGTGGTTTGTCCACGTCGGTGCCTTTTAGCAAGGCCGCATGGTAAGCCAAGATTTGCACGGGAATGGTGTGCAATATAGGCGATAGCACGCCCACATGGCGCGGGGTGCGGATAACATGCACGCCTTCGGATTCGGTAAATTGACTATCGGCATCAGCAAAAACAAATAACTCGCCGCCACGGGCTTTCACTTCTTGCATGTTCGATTTTACTTTTTCCAATAGATCGTCATTGGGCGCAATCACCACCACCGGCATGCTGCTGTCCACCAAGGCCAATGGGCCGTGTTTGAGTTCACCGGCAGGGTAGGCCTCGGCATGGATGTACGATATCTCCTTGAGCTTTAGCGCCCCTTCCAACGCGATGGGGTAATGTATGCCTCGGCCTAAAAACAAGGCATGCTGTTTATCGGCAAAGCGTTTGGCCCATTCGCGGATTTGTGGCTCTAAATTTAAGGCATGTTGCACGCTGCCGGCCAATTGGCGCAGTGCGGCTAAATAAGTCTGCTCGGCTTGCCTATCTAACAAGCCACGCTGCTTGGCCAAGGTGGCGGCCAAGGTAAACAAGGCCACCAACTGCGTGGTGAAGGCTTTGGTGGAAGCCCCGCCAATTTCTGCGCCGGCACGGGTATAAAAAACCAATTGCGAGGCGCGTGGAATGGCGCTTTCTTGCACGTTGCAAATGGCTAGCGTTAAATTTTGGCCTAAGGATTTGGCGTGCTTTAAGGCTTCCATGGTGTCCAGGGTTTCACCAGATTGAGAAATGGTCACGATCAGTTGCTTGGGGTTGGGCACCGATACGCGGTAGCGGTATTCACTGGCTATTTCCACATTGGTGGGCAGTTTGGCGATGCCCTCCAACCAATATTTAGCGGTTAAGGCGGCGTAGTAGCTGGTGCCGGCTGCCAAGATAAGTATGCTGTCAACCTGCTGAAACACTTCGCTGGCCTTATCGCCAAACAAGGCCACAGAAAATTGATTGTCGTCTATTAAGGCTTCTATGGTGTCGGTCAAGGCACGCGGTTGTTCGTGTATTTCTTTTTGCATGAAGTGGGCATAAGGGCCGAGTTCCATGCTGGCCAGCGACACGTCGCTGAGGTGCACTTTGCGTTGCACGGGTAAGCCATCGCGGCCATAAATAGCCACACCATCTCGACCAATGTCTGCCACGTCACCGTCTTCTAAATAAATCACTTTACGGGTGACGGATAGCACCGCCGACACATCCGATGCGATGAAATTTTCACCCTCGCCCAAGCCTATTAACAGCGGGCAACCCAATCGTGCGGTAACCATGTGCTCGGGTTCTTTTACCGATACCACGCTAATGGCAAACGCGCCAGTGAGCTCGGCCACGGCTTTTTGTGTAGCGGCTAACAGGCTTAAGCTTTGATGGTAATAGTGAATTAAATGGGCAATTACTTCGGTGTCGGTTTGCGAGGTGAATTCGTAACCCAAGGTTTTTAATCGAGCGCGCTGTTCATCGTGATTTTCTATGATGCCGTTATGCACCACGGCAATTTGCTCTTTTGATACATGCGGATGGGCATTGCTTTCTGTGACGCCACCGTGCGTGGCCCAGCGGGTATGGCCTATGCCGACGTGGCCAGTTATTTTTGTGGCTTCGGCTTTCTCGGTCATGGCCGCCACACGGCCAACGGCACGCACGCGCTCTATACCATGGCCATTTAATACGGCTATGCCGGCCGAATCATAGCCACGGTATTCAAGGCGACTTAAACCCTCTATTAAGGTTGAAACAACGCTTCTATTGGCTACTGCGCCCACTATCCCACACATGGTTGATCTCTACTTTTTGATTTTTACTGGGCGTTTCCAGCCAGAAATGGATTTTTGATCTTTGGCGCGACAAAAGGTCAACTGACCTGCCGGTGCATCTTTGGTGATGGTGGAACCGGCGGCAATGGTCGCACCTTTGCCTAAGGTGATCGGGGCCACCAACTGGGTATCCGAGCCAATGAACACGTCGTCTTCTATCACGGTTCTAAATTTGTTGGCGCCGTCATAGTTGCAGGTAATGGTGCCAGCGCCCACGTTGACATTTTTACCCACCGTGGCATCGCCCACGTAACTTAGGTGATTGATTTTGCTGGTGCTGCCCACTTGGGCATTTTTCAATTCAACAAAGTTACCAACATGGGTATGATCGGCTAAAGTCGTACCCGGTCTTATGCGGGCAAACGGGCCTATGCGCGCCTCTACACCTATTTGTGCATCGTCTACATGGGTAAAGGCAGCAATCTGGGTGCCGGCGGCAATGACGGCATTTTTAATCACGCAATTGGGCGCTATTTTTACGCCATCGCCCAACTGTACTTGGCCTTCAAACAGGCAATTCACATCGATCTCCACGTCACGACCGCATTGCAGGTCGCCGCGCACATCGATGCGATTGGGGTCTTTTAAGGTCACGCCCTGTTGCAATAATTGCTGGGCATAACGCTGTTGATAAATACGTTCAATTTGCGCCAAATCACTTTTGGCGTTGATGCCGGTTACCGACCATTCGTCCTCGGTGATTTCAGCCACCACGGGCACGCCTTGCTGCACGGCGAGCGCGACGATGTCGGTTAAGTAGTATTCACCCTGGGCATTGTTGTTGGTGAGCGTGGCTAACCACTGCACCAATCGGCCATTGGGCATGGCCATCATGCCGGTGTTCACTTCTTTGATTTGACGCTGTTGATCACTGGCATCTTTATGCTCTACTATGGCACTTACCTGGCCGCTGCCGTCTCGCACTATACGGCCGTAACCGCTGGGATCGGCTTTATTGAAGGACAGAATAGCCAGCTGATCGCTCGCTTGATTGATTAATTTTTGACAGGCGGTGCTGGCGACCAAGGGCACATCCCCCAATAAAATCAGCGTGCTGGCATCCGCGTCTAAATGCGGTAACGCTTGTTGCACGGCATGACCGGTACCTAATTGCTCAGCTTGCTTCACCCAAATAATACTGTCATCAGCGAAGCGCTGTTTAACGATTTCGCCACCGTAACCATACACCACGATAATTTTGCTAGGATTCAACGCCTTAGCACAGGCTAGCACATGGCCTAAAATAGGCATCGCGCCTACTTCATGCAAGACCTTGGGCAGATCGGAATGCATGCGCGTGCCTTTGCCGGCCGCGAGTATGACTACATTAAGATTGGGCATTTTTCTAAGTGATGACTTAACAATTATTTATCTTTTATAGGCAAAGTATAACAAAAAAGGCAGCCTAAGCTGCCTTTTTTGCTGTTAATGCAGCCATTACAGCTAGTGAGTCGTTTTACGCAAACGCTCTATGGCTTGAATTTGTGCGATGGCTTCAGACAATTCTGCCTGTGCTTTTGCATAATCCATGTCTGAAGTGCGATTTTTCATCGCTTCTTCAGCCGCCGCTTTAGCTGCGAGGGCTTTCGCTTCGTCTAAATCGTGACCGCGTACCGCTGTATCCGCCAACACGGTGATTAAACCCGGTTGCACTTCTAGCAAGCCACCCGATATAAAGATCAAGGTTTCTTCAGCCGTGTCAGACAACTTGATGCGCAAGGCACCCGGTTTAATGGTGGTGACCATGGGCGCGTGATGCGGGTAAATACCCACTTCACCCGCACTGGCAGGCACCACAATAAACTCGGCTTCACCAGCAAAAATGCTCGCTTCTGCACTGACTACATCGATATGAACAGTATTTGCCATCTCTTTTCCTTAAACATTTAACCTATAAAAAAGTCTGTCGACCATCCATTAGTTAAGTGTTTTTGCCTTTTCTACCGCTTCTTCAATGCCGCCTACCATGTAGAACGCTTGCTCAGGTAGGTGATCGTAGTCACCGGCCACAATGGCTTTAAAGCCTTTGATGGTTTCTTTCAATGGCACGTATTTACCAGGTGCGCCGGTAAACACTTCAGCAACGTGGAATGGTTGTGACAAGAAAC
>SXVG01000107.1 GCA_005791685.1 Methylotenera sp.
AGCGCCTACGCCTTGGAATTGACTGAATACCTCATGGCGACCTGGCACCCCGACAGCAGACCAAGCAGTCTCAATCTCAGCGAGGACCCAGCCATCAAATGGATAGGCCTGGCCATCAACCTAGCCAAGCAGGATGCCATCGACCATGCCACGGTGGAGTTTGTGGCGCGCTACAAACTAGCCGGCAAAGCCTACCGCTTGCATGAACTCAGTGAATTCAAAAAATTAGACCAGCGCTGGTATTACCTATCCGGCAGCGAGCCAAACCAGCATTAGGCGTTATTAAACGCCTCACACAACTGGCTTAATAACTGGCCAAATAAAGGCGTGATTTCAGCCACGCTATGCGGGCTTTCGTCATCGGTACCGGCGATCACAAAGGCCACCGTCAGCTTATCTAAATTCTCTCTAAATTCAGCCCAATGCGCTGCTTCGGCATCGCCTATCAATTGAAATTTATGGAAACCCGATTCGATAATTTCGATGAGTTCCGCATCCGGCAAACCGGCGAACAAGGTTTTAGCAATGGTAATTTGCGCCACGGCTAAATTGGGCGCAATGTCTTCTTGCGCCAAAGGCGTGGTAAAAAACGCATAGGCCAGCAAGGCGTAAGCCTGATAAACACTGAGCATGTCAAAATTTTCATTGCGTTCCGCCAATGGTGAACGCTCTGCGGCCTGTATCGCTTTAAAAGTCACGTAGCAACTTAAATAATCAGCCGCAGCCAGGGCATCGTAGTCGTTTAAATCGCTATTGGGTTTAGCCTCGTCGTCACGTAAAGTTGCCGCCAAGCACAAGGCATGCATGAGTTTAATGCGTTTTGAATATTGAATTTCCATAGTGTGTCCTCGTATGTCTTAACAGATGTTTTTTAAATAATGCCTGATGCGGGCGGCTTAATCCAGTGCGGGCAAGTTTTCCAACCGTTCATGCAAATCCAGCCAAGCCTCTTCCGCCAGCTCTATTTGTTTAATCAGTTCGGCCTGCTTTTTCAATAGCGCCTGCAAGGCGGTTTTATCCGCTGCGCTGTACAAATCGTTGTCGTTTAAACGGGCATCGCACGCTTGCTTTTCATCCTGCCAAGCCGCAATGCGGCTATCCAATTCCGCCACTTCTTTTAACAAAGGTCTACGCTCGGCGATTCTGGCTTGCCGTTCGGCTTTATTAGCGGCCCGGTCTTGCTTAACCGGTTTAACTTCCAGCGCAGCTTGCACGCTTTGTTTTTCTTTTAGCCGCTGCTCATTTAGCCACAGACTGTAGCCCTCTAAATCGCCATCAAAAGGCTGAGCTTTGCCATCTGCCACCAAGATGAATTCATCGCAACTGGCGCGCAGCAGCGCCCTGTCATGCGAGACCAACACCACCCCACCTTGGTAATCCTGCAAAGCCATGGTCAAGGCATGACGCATTTCCAAATCCAAATGGTTGGTGGGTTCGTCAAGCAGCAATAAATTCGGTCGCGTCCAAATGAGTAAAGCCAAGGCCAGACGTGACTTTTCACCCCCGGAAAAATTAAGGCAAGGCGATCTCGCCATGTCGCCTTTAAAATCAAAGCCGCCCAAAAAATTCAAATGCTCTTGCTCACGGGTTAAGGGGTCTAGCTTCATCATGTGTTGCAAAGGCGATTCATCCAGCCGCAATTGCTCTAATTGGTGCTGGGCAAAATAACCTATGTTTAAATCCTTGCCTTCCACCCGCTTACCGCTTAAAGCGGCCAATTCCTTAGCCAGCAATTTAATTAAAGTGGTTTTGCCAGCCCCATTACGGCCCAGCAAGCCTATGCGTTCGCCCGGCCGTATGGCTAACACGATATGCTTAATTAAGGCCACGCCCTGGTAACCCACCGCCATATCGTCCAACACCAACAGTGGATCGGGGGCGGCCAAAGGCGCTCTAAATTCAAAATTAAACTGGCTGTCCACGTGCGCCGCTGAAATCATTTCCATGCGTTCCAAGGCTTTAATGCGACTCTGCGCCTGGCGCGCTTTGGTGGCCTGCACGCGAAAACGGTCTATATAACTTTGTAAATGGCTGACCTTGCGTTGCTGCTTTTCAAACAGCGCTTGTTGCAAGGCTAATTTTTCCGCCCGCTGCCGCTCAAAATCCGAGTAGCCGCCACGGTATAGGGTCAGTGTTTGTTGTTCTATGTGTGCGATGTGATTGACGATGGCGTCCAAAAAATCCCTGTCGTGCGAAATCAATAACAAGGTACCGCGGTAGCTTTGCAACCAGCCTTCTAGCCAAATGACCGCATCCAAATCCAAATGGTTGGTCGGCTCATCGAGCAATAACAAATCGGAGCGGCACATCAAGGCGCGCGCCAAATTTAAGCGTACCCGCCAGCCACCAGAAAAAGTCGCCACCGCTTGCTGCAAATTGGCTTGGCTAAAACCCAGGCCCGTGAGCAATTCGGCGGCCCTGGCCTTAGCGCTGTAACCCTCGATATCCAGCAAGCGATGATGCAATTCCGCCATCACTTCGCCTTGATGGTTGGCTTCTGCCACAGCCAAGGCCGCTTCCACTTGGCGCAACTCCACATCGCCGTCCAAGACAAATTCAATGGCAGGCATGGCCAGCGCCGGCGTTTCTTGCGCCACGTGAGCAATCACCCAACTGGCCGGCATAGCTAAATCGCCAGATTCCAGTTGCATTTCACCGCGCAACAAGGCAAATAAAGAAGATTTTCCTGCACCATTGGCGCCGGTTAAGCCGACTTTATGGCCAGGGTGCAGTTGCAAGGAAGCCGCTTGAATGAGGGTTTTTAAACCACGGACTAAGGTAAGTTGTTTGAATTGAATCAAGTGATCAGCGCTTAAATTTAACTGGGCGTCAGGGTATCTGCGCCAGGCGACATTCTAAAGGACAAAGCCGCTATTTTAAAATAATTTCGCGTGCCAGCAACCGCCCAGCAAACACCCAGCCATTTGTTTGTTATGATGACTATTAGGGTAAAATTCATATTAATTAATGTTATTAAATTAAAGTCCAAATCGCCTCTATGGTCAAAAAATCTCTGCTTTTGATTTACCGCATCGCGTTATGGCTTATAGGCATTATCACCGTTGTTTTTATTGGCGCAGCCTTAGGCATACAGTTTTGGCTATTCCCCAACATCGATTTATACAAAAATGACATTGCCCAGTATGCCAGCCGTGCCACTGGGCAAAAAATAGCCATAGGCCAAATCCAAGTCGGCTGGCAAGGCCTCAATCCTCACTTTGTGGTGTCCGACATCGCCTTATACGACGCGGAAAATCGCCCGGCCCTGCAGCTCAAAAACACCGACTTAAGCTTATCTTGGCTAAGCTTAGCCTTGCTCGAGCCACGCCTGGCCAACCTCACCGTGCGCTCGCCAGAATTGACGATTAGACGCAATGCCCAAGGGGATATTTTTGTAGCCGGCATCAGCCTGCAAGGCCAGACCAAGCCAGACTTGGCTAATTGGCTGTTACGCCAAACCGCCTTTAGCGTGATTCAGGCCAAGGTCGTCTGGCTAGACGAGATGCGCCTCGCCCCTGCGTTAAGCTTGGACAATCTGAACCTGCAAGTCATTAGCCCACCTTGGAAACGCCTGCTTAAAAGCCACCAAATATTGCTCAGCGCCATGCCGTCAACCGGCAGTAACGCGCCCATCCACCTCAACGCCCAGCTCTATGGCAACGACCTTAGTCGGCTTAAAGAATGGCACGGCAATGCGGAACTGTCCATCAAAAACCTAGACTTGCTGGCCTATAAACCGTGGTTGGATTATTCCCTACTGAGCCCCGCCGTCGATCTACAAAATGGCAGGGGTGACGTCAAGATAGGCCTAGCGTTTAAAAATAATCAGCTGCAAGGCCTGAACAGCACCTTGGCTTTGACTGACTTGCAAATGACGCTGCCCCAACAAAGCGCGCCCTTGCTTTTTCGTAAATTGAGTGGCGAACTGGCTTGGACGAAATCCAAGGCCGACCAGACCTTTAGCGCCAAACACTTGCACATTGAAACCAATAATAATCTAAATTTGCAAGACGCTACCGCCAGCTACCTTAAAACCGACCTAGGCAACGACACCCTTAAGGTCCAATTAGCGCAGTTGGACATAGCTGTATTGCAGCCTTATTTAAAGCAACTGCCGGTCAGCGCGGAGCTGACGCAAAAAATAAGCCTGCTCGCCCCCAGCGGTCAGTTGACCGACGTCAATTTGCATTGGCAAGCTAACGCAGCGAAAACCAGCGCCTACCAAGTTCAGGCCAAGTTTAATAACATCGGTCTCAACGCCCATGACAAAATGCCCGGCTTTAGCAATTTAAGCGGCGACATCAGCGCCAATCAACATGCCGGCAAACTGAATCTGCGTAGCGCAAACGCTAAGCTGGACCTTAAATCCATCTTGCGCTGGGCCACCCCAGTGGACACCTTAAGCGGCGCCATCAGTTGGAGTAGCCAAGACCAAGCCACCAAAATACGCGTTGATCAACTGAGTTTTAGCAATCCACACCTATCGGCCACGGTCGATGCGGACTATTTAATCGACAGCGTTAAGGGCGATTACTTAGACTTAAAAGTCCACCTACCCCAAGCCGACGCCAAGTACGCCTTGTATTACTACCCCATGGCACTGGGCGAAACCACCTTGCATTGGCTGGACACCTCCATCCTTAGCGGTCAACTGGAGGATGTGAACGTCGTCATTAAAGGCCGCTTAGCCGATTTCCCCTTTGTCGACAGCCAAAACAGGCCACAAGCGCAATTGGGTCAATTCCGCGCAAGCGCCAAGCTTAGCCACGCACTCATAGAATACGGCACCGGCTGGCCGGTGATAGAAGACTTGGGGATAAACATGCTGTTTGAAGGCAAACGCATGGAGTTAAACGCCTTCGCTGGCCATCTTTTTGGCAATCAAATTGTCAAGAGTAAAATCACCATTCCGCAACTCGATGCCGCCGCCCCCATGCTGCACATCGTCAGCGAATACAAAGGCCCGGTGGCCGATGGCGTGAAGTTTGTGAATAAAAGTCCAGTGCTAGAAGTCACCCAAGGCTTTACCGAAGACCTCATCACCAGTGGCCAAGCTAAATTAAGTTTAAACTTAAGCATCCCCATGCTGGACCTAGAAGCGGCCAAATACCAAGGCAGCTACCAAATTAGCAATGGCAGCATGGATGAAGTGAGCATCCCTAAACTCAGCGCCATCAATGGCACACTCAACTTCACCGAAAGCAGCTTGAACGCGAAAAACATCAGCGCCAGCGCCTTTGGTTCACCCTTAAGCTTCAACCTAAGCTCGGGTAAGGACAAAATCATACGCATCAACGCTAAAGGTAAAATGAACGACGCGGCCATACGCCAAGTGCTAATCAATCAAAACCCCAAAGGTAATTTAGCCAAGGTCGCCGGCTATTTTACTGGTAGCGCCAATTGGCAGAGCGACATCACCGTGCAAAAACCGCAAGTCAACATCGCCATACGCAGTGACTTAGTTGGCTTGGGCTCCAGCCTACCCGCCCCCTTTAATAAAGCCAGCCATGAGCGATTGATGCTACGCGTGGATAAAAATCAAACGCCAAGCAACGATGCCCTCAGCATCGCTTTGGGTCGAAAATTATTTGCCCAAGTGGTGCGCAGCCAAGAAAACGGCACACTTAAATTCGAGCGCGCCAACGTGCGCTTTAATCAAGGCGCGACCGGCGCTGAAGAATTAAACCCCAAGTACGACTTAATCAAAGTCAAAGGGCTGCAGCTAAGCGGCAGCCTAGACTACTTGGATGCCGATGCCTGGCGTCAGGTCATGCATGACTTTGCTGGCGATCTGCCGCAAGACGGCACGCCACCCATACAAAAGCTGGCACTAAAAATCAACACCTTGGACCTGTTTGAGCGACGCATACATCAATTGAAAGTCATCAATAATGCCGACAAAGCGGATTTAAACCTAACCATACAAAGCCGTGAATTCAGTGGTGACGTACGCTATGCCAACGACAACAAACTGACCGCGCGCTTAAGTCATTTGTCCATACCCGAGAGCAGCCCGAACAAGGGCAAAGCGGGCAAGCTAGAAACCAGCGCTACCACTTATCCGGCGCTGGACATTGCCGCGGATGATTTTGAATGGGATAACAAAAAATTAGGCGCGCTGGAGTTGATTGCCTACCCACAAAACAATAACTGGGCCATCCAAAAACTGAAATTAAGCAACCCTGATAACACCATCAGCGCAGAAGGGCAATGGAATAACTGGCTAAAAAACCCCAGCACCTACCTCAACGTCACTTGGGATATTCAAAACCTAGGTGAAACACTGAAAAACATAGGCCATCCCAACACCGTTAAACGAGGCGAAGGCAGCTTAACTGGCCAATTGCAATGGGCCGGCAGCCCACACGATTTCAAGCCCACCGAGCTAAACGGTAGCTTGCAACTGGAAATGAGAAAAGGCCAAATACTGAAAGTGCAACCTGGCGTGGGCCGATTATTAGGCTTACTTAGCTTGCAAAGCCTACCGCGCAGATTGTCTTTAGACTTTAGGGACCTATTTAGTAATGGTTTTGCCTTTGATAAAATCAAGGCCAGCGCAAAAATTAATGCCGGGGTCCTTTACAGCGACGACTTCGTCATGTCTGGCCCAGCGGCCGACGTCTCGATTAAAGGCGAAACCAATTTACAAAAAGAAACACAGCACCTATACGTTAAAGTAATGCCGCACATCAGCGACAGCCTATCGCTCGCGGCCCTAGCCGGTGGCCCATTGGCTGGCGCGGTGGCTTTCTTGGCACAAAAAATACTGAAAGACCCGTTAAATAAAATTTCATCCAGCGAGTACGAAATCATTGGGACTTGGGACAACCCACAAGAAGTCAAAAACAGTAACAGTGAAGCACCTGTGAATTAATAAACCCTATCTTTATTTGGATTTAACATGGCCATCACCTCACGCTTAAAAACCACCAAAGCCACCCTCAGCTCAAAAAATACCGCCGACATCATTAAAATGGCCGCCATACAAATGGCGTCTGGCCCTTATGTGGCCGCCAATTTAAGTGAGGCCGAACGGCTAATCGAAATTGCCGTTAATCAAGGGGCGAAATTAGTGGTCTTGCCTGAGTACTTCGCCATCATGGGGTTTAAAGAAACCGACAAAGTGGCCGTGCGTGAAGAAGAAGGCCACGGGCCGATACAAGACTTCTTAAAAAGCATGGCGAAAAAACATAGCATCTGGCTGATAGGCGGCTCGGTGCCCTTGGTCAGCAACTTTCCCAACAAAGTCCGCAACAGTTGCTTGGTGTATGATGACCTAGGTGAGCAAGTAGCACGCTACGATAAAATTCATCTGTTTGGCCTAGACTTAGGCAACGAACACTACCACGAAGAAAAAACCATAGAATCCGGCGACGCCATCAAAGTGGTTGACACGCCGTTTGGTAAAATAGGCTTGTCGGTATGCTACGACTTACGCTTCCCAGAACTCTACCGCGCCATGCAAGACGTCAACATCATCGTCGTGCCAGCGGCCTTCACTGACACCACCGGTAAAGCCCACTGGGAAACCTTAATTCGCGCTCGCGCCATAGAAAATTTAAGCTACGTCATAGCGCCCGCACAAGGCGGCTACCACTTATCCGGTCGCGAAACGCATGGCAACAGCATGATAGTCGACCCTTGGGGCGTTATCCTAGACAGATTGCCACGCGGCTCAGGCGTAGTGATTGCCACCATGAATCCAAAATACCAAGCCAGCCTGAGAGCCAGCTTACCTGCCCTTAAACACCGCACCATTACTGAAATTTAATGACCCATACCACCACACCTACCGACGGCAAGCCTGTGTTAGACAGCCACTTTGACATCGCCAGCGCCAATTTGCTGGCGCCGGCCAATTTAGATGTGGCTAAATTGCAAAATGTACTGGGCGACATGATGTCGCACCAAATCGACTACGCCGACCTGTATTTTCAATACAGCCGCAGCGAAAGTTGGGGCCTAGAAGAAGGCCAAGTCAAATCCGGCAACTTTTCCATAGACCAAGGCGTAGGCGTGCGCGCCGTCAGCGGCGAGAAAACCGCCTTTGCCTACTCCGACGACATCAGCTTAAGCGCCTTGCAGGCCGCGGCAAATGCCAGCAAAGCCATTGCCAAGCAAGGTGGCGACCAATCGGCCAGCAGCTTAATCGCCCGCGCCAGCGCGCCACTTTACCTAGGCCAAGATCCGATTGCCTCGCTGTCAGC
>SXVG01000019.1 GCA_005791685.1 Methylotenera sp.
CATAGAGCCGGAGTCGCTGACACTGGACGAAGCCTTGGAATTACTCAAAGCCAAAATAGCCAAAGGCGAACCTGCTAAAAAACCCACGGCCAAAAAATCCGCCACCAAGAAAACGGTTAGCAAAAAAACTGCGGCCCCTAAGAAAGCCAGCAAGCCTGCTGCCGCTAAAAAAACACCGGCCAAGAAAGCTGCGGCTAAAAAAACCAGCCTATAGCGCGGCCTTTGACACAATAAAAAAAGCCCTATTAGGGCTTTTTTTATTGCTGCGCTCGGCTCACAACTTCAGCGACAGCAATTGGTGGTTGCATACAACCTTCGTAGCCACCAATAGCCGATCAGGCAGAACAAACCCATACCACATGAATCAACACAATAAATATAAATATGTTTATATTCAGTCGCTTATGAATTTATCCTGGCGATCCATTGAGTTGGCACACTTATCGCTTATATAACAGCAGGGGGTACTGTTACTAGGACCTTTTACTGTTACTCAATTATAAGGGTTGTGTGTGCGGTGAACTGGATAGACCCCTTAACAAAGTTATATTGATTTGCATGTTCCAAACTCAAAAGGTGCCTTCGGGCACCTTTTGTTTCTGATATTGCATAAATTTTACCATCTACAGCGTTTACATTTATGGCATCCCTAACCCCAGATCCAAAAACAAGCTCAAGCACCACTGCAAAAAAGCAGGCAACTGACTTAGAAGACCTGATTAGGGACTCGCGGCATATTTTCTATTTTTGGGTGACCGCCCTGATCTTAATGCTCGCCATGATGCTACTGCATAGCCATTTCAATGTGCTGACATACCTCGCCATCACGGTATTCTTATTTATCTATCTATGGGTGTTGTTGCTAGCAAGCTTGGACAAACTGGCCTCTAGCATTGAAGGAATCCCACATAATTTAGTTTACAAAACCCTATTCATTCCAGTGCTAGGAACATGGTCTAGCTATCGCTTCATTTTGCGCCATGCGCAAAAAACACCCGTGCAGTAAAACCACGGTCAATTAAAGAAAATACACCGCCAGACAACATCAATTTTATGGAGAGTTTGCAATGAAATTATCCCATTTACTTATAGCCACTGCCGTTAGCTTAGCCATTAGCAACCAGGCTAATGCGGAATACCGTGGCAAAGCCTATGTCAGCGCACAAGATGCGGGCATTTCCGTTATCGACATTGAAACCTTAGCGCTAATAGGTTCCATAGACACAAAAGCACCCTCCCCTCGTGGTTTAGGCATTTCTAATGATGGGAAATTATTGGTAGTAGCGACCCGTGATAACGGCAGCGTGTCCATTATCGACACGGCCAGCCATGAAGTATTAAGCCAAGTTAAGGTGGGCCAAAATCCTGAATTCGTTAGAATTAAAGGTGATTTTGCTTTTGTTTCCTATGAACCCAGTTCAAAAGGCGGGCCACCGCCAACTCCAGGTTCAGCCGAAGCCCTAGCCGCCGCCAAAGAAAGCGAAGATGACGACACAGAACCGGCACGCATAGGCATCATCGATTTAAAATCAGGCAAAAAGGTGGGTGAAATTACCGGCGGTCCTGAAACCGAAGGCATAGAATTTAGCAAAGACGGCAAGCAACTCATCGTGACCAACGAAGCCGATAATACGGTGACCGTACATAACATTAAAACCGGTAAATTATTAAAAACCATCAAGACCCATCAATATGGCGACCGGCCACGCGGCATCAAAGTCTCACCCGACGGAAAAACCTATCTAGCCACGCTGGAATACGGCAATAAGTTTTTGGTCATGGACAAAAAATTTAAAGTCATCCGCACCGTGGATACCGGTGCCGCTCCTTATGGCATCACTTACGACCGCAAAGGTGAACGTATTTATGTGGCGGCTAATAAAGCAAAAACCTTGCAAGTGTTTGACGCTAAGAGCTATGAAAAAATTAAAGACGTCCCGACTGGCAACCGCTGCTGGCACTTTAGCTTCACCCCAGACGACAAAGAAATTCTATTGGCCTGCGGTAAATCCAATGCGCTATTGGTGATTGATGCGGAAAAGCTGGAAGTGACCAAACAAGTTGAAGTTAAAAATATGCCTTGGGGCGTGGTGACTTACCCAAAAAGCACGGGCAGTTTAGATAGCGCGCTTAAATAAGCATTGCGCGCAACAGCTAAATTAAAAAAGCGAGATGGCGATTGGCATATTTTAAAAAGGTCATCACACGGATCACCACGCACAGAGAGTTATCCCTGCTGCTGGCCGCATTTAGCTTGCTCAGTCTGGCGTTACTGCAACCGTCCATCCCGGTTAAACGGGATATATACAGCTATTTCATGGTGGTAGACATCACCCAAAGCATGAACGTGATGGACATGAAAATCAATGGGAAAGCCAGCAGTCGATTAGACTACACCAAGCAAATGCTGCGTGAAACCATCTCGTCCATGCCATGCGACACAAAAGTGGGAATAGGCTTGTTTTCAGGCGTTAATGTGGTTGCACTGTATCTGCCGATAGAGGTATGTGAGAACTTTTCTTCCATCCTAGACACTCTGGATCACATAGACTGGCGCAGCGCGTGGACCGCAGATAGCCGCGTCCGTGAAAGCATGCTATCTACCGCAAGAGTGCTCAGCAATTTCCCAGAGCCGGCCCAAGTCATCTACTTTAGCGATGGTGAAGAGGCGCCTAAATTGCACAGTTTTAACACGCGCGACTTAAGCACACTGCAACATACCGACGGTTGGCTATTGGTAGGCATAGGCAGTTTGCAAGGTGGCGCCATCCCTAAGTTTTCTGAGAAAAATCAGCTGCTAGGGTATTGGTCACACGAGAGCATGCAACTCGCCCCCGGCGCCGCACCCATTGCTGCAGCGGGTCTGCTTAAACGCACAAATGACATTGCCGAAGGGACGCACGATCGCTACCTAGCCAAACTGTCAGAAAGCTCTATGCAAAAAATGGCTAAAGAAATTGGTGCCGATTACGTGCGCGGTGATAGCCTGCAAACCCTGCTCGCCGCCATGAAAAAGCAAAATCCAGCCCAAACAGCATGGGCCCCGTTTAATCTCAGCTCCACATTAGCCCTGCTCGCTGGTTTGTTATTAATCAGCGCCTACCTGCCATGGCAACGCCTCAAAAAGCCCAAAACTACTGGCTGATCTTACCATCTGACATCAACCCCTATTCAAAAGCCATCCATAGCGTGCTTAGCTATTGCGTAGGGTCAGTCACAAAGCCAATTTTAAGCAGGCCTATTCTGGCCGCGGTCGATAAAACTTGCGCCACATGATCATACTGAGTGCGCTTATCGGCTTTGATGTGGACTTCGGGTTGCGGTGTTTTTTTAGCTTCCGTGGTAAAACGTTGCGCCAAGGTTTGTTTCGTGACCAGTTCGCCATTCCAAAATAGCTGACCATCTTCTTTAATGCCCAGCTCTATGTGGTCGGGCTTGGTGATGTTGGGGTTGCTGGACGCTCTAGGCAGATCCACTTTTACAGAATGTGTGAGCAAGGGTGCCGTAATGATGAAGATCACCAACAATACCAACATAACGTCCACCAAGGGCACCACATTGATTTCCGCTTTGACGGCGTGATGCTGCGTATTAAAGCCACCAAAACTCATGACACATCACCCGCAGATTGAGTCGTCGCTGTGCTTTTCTCGGCACCTGGCTTACTAACAGTCAGCAGGACAAACAAATCGTGTGCAAATGCGTCCAGCTTGACCAGCCATAATCGGTTGTGGCGATTGAATGCGTTGTAAGCAAATACGGCAGGAATCGCCACGGCCAAACCCAAGGCCGTCATAATCAGCGCCTCACCCACTGGGCCAGCCACTTTATCCAAGGTGCCTTGACCAGACAAGCCTATCTGTACCAAGGCATGGTAAATGGCCCAGACCGTACCAAACAAGCCGATATA
>SXVG01000108.1 GCA_005791685.1 Methylotenera sp.
CATAACAATATCTGCGCCCTGCTTAGCTGCACTCTCGTTGTGACCCAAGCGCATTAACCAACGCTGCATAGGCTGATGCCATGCCGCCACCGCCGAACTGGCTAGCCCCTTGCTATTGGCCAACAGCTCCATGTAAGCGTGCGCCAGCGTGCCGCAATCTTTGTATAAATCCTGTTGGGCAATGGGGCTGCTTGGTGTGGCCACTGCATTACCGGCACCCACATGGGCAATGGGTGAGGCAACAGGCGTATTAAGCGGCGCCAAGCCCACGCTGCCCTGCCCATAGGCCACACTGGGTAGGCGTTGCAATTGCACTTTAAATGCGCGCGCATCCAAACCTTTGGTCGTCGTGGGCACCGACGCTTGCTCTGGCGTCTCTATAAATGCTTTAGCCACGGCTGGCCACAAGGCCGCCAACAAACTGTTGGCCACCGGCTTTAATTCACCCTCTTTGTTTTTTTGCATGCTGGCAATCAGGTGCAATTGCCGCTGGCTACGGGTCGCCGCCACATAAAGCAAGCGCACCACCTCATTGTTGCTGCGTATTTTCTCTAGGTTTTTGATGTAATCATAGAGATTGGGCAGCCCTTTGTTTTTGCTGCCTCGGCTGTGCACGGGCGCTGCCAGCAAATGCCTTTCATGCTGCACATCTACTTCTTCCCAGAGCAGCAAGTCATTATCGTCGGCACGGGCCTTGCGGTTTAAAGCCGGCAAGATGACGCTATCAAACTCCAAACCCTTGGCCTTGTGTATGGTTAAAAACTGCACGCTGCCGTCGGCTAAGCTATCCGGTTTGGCGTAAAGTTTTTTCATGGCAGCTTCCAAGCTAGCCAAGTCTATCTGGCCACTGCGATCGTGTTTTTCCACCAGATCAAAAAATACCTGCACATCGCGGTTATCGCCGGCCTCGACCAAACACTGCGCGCCGCCCAATTGTAACCAAGTGCGCTCTAAGCAACGGCGTAAGGGCAATCGCCCTTGGCATTCAAAGGCGGCGCTTAGCACCGCTCTTACATGTTGCAAACGCATGCGGCCATCTGCACTTAACTGCCTTAATCGCGCTTCGTCGTGCATGGCAGCCCATATGCTGTCGCGCTGCCCGTTGCCAGCCAAGGCATGCAGGTCGGCTAAGTTCAAGCCACACCAAGGAGCACGCAGCACATTCAACCAATGCGTGCGGTCGGCTCGGTGCATTAGGGCGCACAACAAAGACCAAGCGTCTTGCACGGTTTGCCGCTCGTTTAAGGGCTCTATCTCCAGTGCCTGAAAGTGCAAGTCCTTATGATGGCGGCGTATTTCCGTGACCAAGGCTTGCAAGTGATTGCGACTGCGCACCAACACGGCTATCTTTTGTGGCGGATTAAGTTGGGTTTTTAGCTGCTCAATTAACTTGGCCACGTAAGCGGCTTCCAGTTGATAAAGGTCGGGATTGCTGTCCTCCTCATCCCCATCTGCATCTGTGTCCACATTGGATTTAGGCCATATCAAGGGGTGCAAGCTCACGCCTTCGCCGTCTACACTGCCTAGGCTAGCGGTAAATGGGCTATAGCGTATAGCACCGTGATTTTGCGCATCCTCAGTTGGAAACACCTGTTCAAAGGCCCGATTAATCCAATCAATCACTAGCGGATGCGAACGGTAATTCAAGGCCAATTGCAAGGGCGTTAATTTAAAGCCGTTGATGCCATCGTTTCTGGCATCTAAAAATAAGCCAACATCGGCTTTACGAAAGCGGTAGATGGACTGCATGGGGTCGCCCACGCAAAATAGCGTGCGTTTATCTTGCGGCTGCCAACCGGCGATTAATTGCTCGATTAATTTCATCTGCACCGGGCTGGTGTCTTGAAATTCGTCTATCAATAAATGGCTGATCTGGTAATCCAGCTTCAAGGCCAAATCGGTAGCGCCGTCGCCGTCTTCCAGCGCCCAACTGGCCTGTTGGGCAATGGCGACAAAATCCACCTCGGCGGCTTTTTGAAAAACCACCCACAAATGCCCATAGGCTTGCTGCAATAAGCGCGACAGCGCGTGTATGACAGGTTGGCTATCTTGCAAGGTAACCAAGTCCGGCAAGCTATCAATATTGGCCACCAGTTCGACTTGGCTTAGCTGCGCCAAAATGGCCAGGCACTGCTCTTTCTTGACTTTATGTTCGGCGTCATTAGGAAAGCCGTTGGTTTTATTAAGGCTTTTACGGTAGTTTCTATCTTTACCTTTGGTCAGCAGAAAATCTGCCAGCGCCCGCCACAGCGGCAAGTCTTCTAAACAGGGTTTTAAGCAGGCTTGCCTATCTGACAAGGGCGCGATGGACGCGTTGGCATCCAAATGGCTGGCGGCAAAGCGTATCAAGGGCAGCAAAGCCAGTTGCACCTCGTCCGTCAACACGCTGGCCACCAGCGTCAGTTCCTCGCCAATTAAATGGCGCAATACCGTTTCTGTGCTGGCCAGCGTTTCCATCTCTGGCTGGCCATGCAGTTGATGGGCTTTTTTGATCCACTGATCGCGCTTGGCCAACATATTGGCTAACAAAACTGTCAATTTTTCCGCGTCGTTGTCCATGTAAGCCAAGGCCAGGCTAACCGTGTCATCGGCCTGGCTTTCATCCACAATATCGGCCAAGGTCAGGCGTGCGGCTTCTAAATAATGGCGATCGGCATCGTCGCTGACTGCCGGCTGACCACCAAAGCGACTGAGCAAAGGCATTTGCCGGGTTAAGCTGCTGCACAAAGCATCCATGGTGAGGATGCGTAAGCGGCTAGGCTGCTTGATCAATTGCCAATCTTTTCGAGCCGATTGCTGCAAAGCTAGCTCAGCGAGTTGCCTGGTTTTTAATTTGTGCGGCGCGCTTTCGGGCCGGCCCTGCTCGGCCTGCTCCAGGCTTAACAGTATGCGGTTGCGCATTTCCGCGGCAGCTTTATTGGTGAAAGTCAGGGCGATGATTTCCTCCGGCGCCTCCACCGTCGCCAGCAAGCTTAAATAGCGCTGCGTGAGCAATTCGGTTTTGCCAGCCCCAGCAGGCGCCTGCACGATGAACGATTCCATTTCTAAAGCCCGCTCACGCGCGGCGGCATCCAATGCTCTTAGCTCTAAGCTCATGCGCTCGCCTCCGTCATGGCCGCTTGCGCGTGCTCAAACTGCATGGCGCGCTCGGGCAAACGCAGCAAGGGCAACACATCGCAATAAACAAAATCGCTTTCTTTATTCACCAGCACGCTGGCCTCGCCGGCTTTAATTTCGGCGGCGATGGCTTTTAAGCTGGCATGCCAATGGTCTAACAGCGCGGCCCAATCAGCGAAACCCTTAAACGCTTTATTGCGCCCATTTGACAACTCCAAAACCTTAGGCAACAAGTCCGCTTCGGCCGCCAACCCGGCAAATCGGGTCTCGTCACTGCGCACTTTAGCAAAGCACACCGCCGCCACGTCCTGCCCTTGTAAAGCCAACACCGCATAAATAGGCAGTTGTGGCTCAGCAATCCGATCATCGGCCCAGCTTTTAAAATCCACCCGATTACCGGTTTTGTAATCGATCACCACCAAGCGACCATCGGCCAAACAATCTATGCGATCCACGCTGATGTTTAAGGGCAGGCCATCTAAATTTAGATTGAATTTTTTCTCGCAATCTTGCACGCTAAAATCGGCGCGCTGGCACTCCAAATCCAAGCTAGCGTTTAGCAATTGGCGCAAGCGCTTTTGCTCTATCTGCAACACTTGAGGCGGTAGGTATAAATGCCCATCGAGGCGACTGGCCTCAATCGCCTTGCCAATAGCGGTGTCTATCGCATGCCAACGCTGCTCTGCCGTCATGGCTATTAAGCGGCTTAAGCTTTGGCATTCTTGCCAAAAAAACTGCAAGCCTTGATGCAGCAAACTGCCGCGCGTCATGCTGTCCAAGCCGTCCACCGGCGTTTGCAATTTGCCGGCACCCAAGCGGTATTGATAAAAAGCCCAAGCCGGACACACGGCTTGCGTCGCCAACAAATTGACCCCTCCGCTTATTTTTTCATTCATGGATAAAGGCGGTGCGATATTGTCGTCCAAGTAGTCCATGCACGCCGGCACGGCCAAGCGTTCCGCCAGCGTGGTCATGCTGGCAAGGGGTGGCGTGCTATGGGGCAAGCTGGCCAACAAGGGTGAAGGGCGCAGCTCCCTGTCGTCCTCTTTTAAGGCGTAAGAAAACACCACACTGGCGGCACTGTGCAGCAAGCGTTGCTGCACCAAACCGGCGAAGTGACTCTGCACTGCCGCACTGGCATTGGGGGTTGCCAAGTCACGCTGCACTTGCGCCGGCAACAAGGGGTTGAGCTTAACCGGTGCCGGGCTATGCTGGTCGTTCATGTTCATGACCCAAATCGCGTCCAATTGCAAAGCCGGCGTTTCCAGCAAGCCCAATATTTGAATACGCGTGTCGCCACGCGCCTCGGGTTGAAACACCGTGCTGCGCATCAACACGCTGACTTTTTGCAAGGCATCCGTCGCACTGACCTTGCCCATCAGCCCATCTAAACCAGCCAATTCCTGCAAGCTCTTATAAAAAGCCTGCTGCGTTTGGTATTCGTGGCTGGATAAGGGCCGCATCTGCGCCCAAGCCAAGTCGCTCAACAAGCCGGTAAAATCCGCCAGCCAAGCCGATGGCCACTGCTTGGGCTTGGCTTGAAAAATGGCAATTTGTTTTAGCTGAGCCAATAAGCCGGACAAGGCCCAACCGTCGTTTTCACAGCGGGCCACTTGTTTGATTAAGCCATCCAAACGGTAGCTGGCATTCAAGTATTTGCGTAAGTGCGCATCCAAGCGGGCGCGCGCATCGCGCTCTGCTGGCAGGCCCCAATAGTGATCCAGCAACAAGGCAGTTACCTGCTCAAACTGCAAACTGGCTTTGTGGCTAGCGAGGCTTAATAGCTGCAAGGCACTGGCGACCAAGGGGTATTCCGCCAGGGCCAACCCTAGAGAAAAATCGTAACAACGCGGCAATTCGAGCAAACTGCCGTGCAAGGTTTGCGGATGAAAGGCATCGTCCAATAAATCGGTCAGCAAGCGCCTGACATGGCCTAACACTGGGCTGACGATGGCCAATTGCGCTTGGGGATGGGCGGCCAATTGCAGCTTTGCCCAAGCCACTGCCGCCCGGCATTCCTCCTGCAAATCGGTCAAGCCATAGCAAGTCACTTGTGCTGAACTAGGGTATTTATCCGCGGCCCGCTCAATTGTTATGCCGTAAGCGGCCAAACAATCGAACAAACTTTGCTCTATTGGCGTGATGCGATCAAAGCCGGCCAATTCGATGCGTTTAGGCAATGTAATGCTGGCTTGAATGGCCGCTTGGTGTTGGCCTAACAGGGCAATTTGCAGCGCCATCAACTGGCTGGCTGGCATGGCTTTTTGGGCTTGGCACAAGCTAGCAAAGACGCTGCGCCAACGCAAAAACTGGCGCGTTTCTTGGCTCATGAAATCGTGGTTAATGTCGGCATCGCTGATTTGCCAATTGAGCATTAAATCATGGGCTTCAATGGCGGTCTGCGCCATGGCCCGCACGTCAAACAACTCTCGCGCCTCGTGCTTAGCCAAGCAATCGTTTATGGCTTGCTCCCACAAATGGGCCTCGGCTAAAGCGCTTAATTTAGTCAAGGGTAATGCATCATCAGGCAGCAGACCCAACAAACTGGCCTGCTCGATCACGCCATCCAAGCACACGGACAAGGTGGTCGCGTGCGCCGCGGACCACTGCGCCTTGTTTTCAGACTCCGCTTGCTGTTGCTCACGCAAAGCCATGCCGCGCACCAAGCGGGCAGTAGCGCAAATAATCAGGGTGTCTGAGGAAAAAGCCATGGTGTCATTGTAGCGTTTACCTGGCTCATATATCGAGCGTGCTACAGATTAATTTATGCTAAAGTACCCTTAAAAATCAGGATAAATAAAACATGGAAATGCATACACCCTACACTCTGGTGAAGCATTAACACCTACCAGAGAAATTAAGCATTACCGATGCACTAGGTACTTCAGTAGGCTTCTGGACGCGCATGCAAGTGTAATATGCTACATGGCGGGCTAAACAGAAATGCCATCATCGCATTTCACGTTTTCCATAACCCACTTAACTTACACAAATTAACGTTATTCAATGGGCGGTAAATAAATGACTAAGCCAAATTTGCTAACTAAGAAATGTACTCCCTGCCAGGGCGGCATTGATCCATTAAGTTGTGAAATTGCAGAGCTATTCTTAAGCCATGTATCAGGCTGGGAATTGCTTGATCGAGCAACAAAGATTAAACGTAACTTCAAGTTTAAAAATTTTATGGGGGCTTTATCATTCACTCAAAAAGTCGGCGAATTATGTGAGTCAGAGGGGCACCATCCAGACATCACCGTAGGATGGGGTTATGCAAAAATAGTTTTCCAGACCCATAAAATTAATGGTCTACATGAAAACGATTTTATTATGGCCGCTAAAGTAAATGCCTTGGCCGAGCAATGTAGTGTTAATAATGCTTGATAGACTGAATCGCCCTGTTTGGGTTTAGGTAGACTGATGGAATCGGTAGGCTAAATGGCATACACAAAATAAAAACGCCACGTAAGTGGCGTTTTTATTGAATTGTTGGCGGAAGAGGCGGGATTCGAACCCGCGACAGAGTTGCCCCTGTGCCACCTTTCCAGGGTGGTGCCTTCAACCGCTCAGCCACTCTTCCGAATTGGATATGTTTTAAAACGCAGGCATTATAGTGCATAACTGCCGGCC
>SXVG01000109.1 GCA_005791685.1 Methylotenera sp.
AAAAAAAAGTTCCAATGCAAGCCATTTTTGCTACTTTCTCTTTATATCTCAATGACTTAGCGTGTTTTTGTAATAAAAATAATATCTTTATAAATGAATAACATACGAAATTATATGAATGTAGATTGTGAGGATAATGCTGAAAGCGATT
Source organism: Methylotenera sp. (assembly GCA_005791685.1). GTDB lineage: Bacteria > Pseudomonadota > Gammaproteobacteria > Burkholderiales > Methylophilaceae > Methylotenera. The sequence goes on from SXVG01000109.1 coordinate 152, forward strand.
GAATTATTTTCAAGCAAGAAAATGCACGCTATTTTAGCTAGCGGGTGGCGAAAGAAAGCGAGGTTGGAAGCGGCGAGCGTAGGCCAATAAAAGGGAGGATTGAAGCTGGCCGATAAGCCGGGTTTTGTAGGCTTTATTGCTAAAGCTGACAGTCATTCATCTAGGCGTACAATTACTTGTACGCTCGAGCAACCTACCCGCTGGCAGCGCGAGCCGCGCCTTATTTACTTGCGTAAAAATGCCAGCCTATTTGGTCTTGCTGCAGATGGAGGTTACCGCGTTTCACCGTAACTTAATACGCTCGTCTCTGTGGCCCTATTCCGCGCCTTATGCCCCAAGGCTTGCGCCTATGAAGTTTTCGACGGACGGCCGTTAGCCGTCATCTTGCTCTGTGCAGCCCGGACTTTCCTCCCTCCACTAAGAGAGCCCGCAGGGGGCTTCCCCATTCAACTACGCCAGTAAACTGGCAAGTTAAATGTGAACGGCGACTGTCTAGCCAGCTTCATGTCTAGTTTATCACGCCAAAGCCACCAGCGACGCTTAAAGTCGTTGCATTTTCCATGCGACAGCTTGGCCAGCACGCAATGGAATGAGGCTGCCTTCATCAAAGGGTAAATGAGTTGGCACATTCCAACTCTCTCTGCGCAACTGAATGCGGTCTGTGTTGCGTGGCAAACCGTAAAAATCGGCGCCATAAAAACTGGCAAACCCTTCTAACTTATCTAAGGCATTAACCGCATCAAAAGCTTCGGCATACAATTCCATGGCGCTATACGCCGTGTACATGCCAGCGCAACCGCAAGCCGCCTCCTTGGTGTGCTTGGCATGTGGGGCACTGTCCGTGCCTAGGAAAAACTTAGCTTGGCCTGAGGTGGCAGCCCGCAACAATGCTAGGCGGTGTTCTTCGCGTTTTAATATGGGCAAACAATAATGATGCGGCTGTATGCCGCCGACAAACATCGCATTACGATTCATCAATAAATGATGGGCGGTAATGGTAGCTGCCACATTAGACGGGGATTGCTGAACAAAATCAGCCGCATCTTTGGTCGTAATGTGCTCAAACACCAGTTTTAATGCTGGGTAATCCTTAAGCAAGGGTAGCATATGCCGCTCTATAAAAACACGCTCCCTGTCAAACACATCGACTTGGGCGTCGGTGACTTCGGCATGCACCAACAAAGGCAAGCCCAGCTTCTCCATCTCGGCCAAGGCCAGTTTGCAATGTGCCAAATCCGTCACGCCAGAATCACTATTGGTAGTCGCTCCAGCTGGATACACCTTTACCCCATGCACCACACCACTGGCCACTGCCTGCTTAATTTCCGCAGCGCTGGTGTTATCGGTCAAATACAAGGTCATTAATGGCTCAAACTTCAGGTCGCTAGGCAATGCCGCTAGGATACGCTGTCTATACGCCATGGCCATGGCTGTGTTAACCACGGGTGGCCGCAAATTAGGCATAATCATGGCTCTGGCAAATTGCCGTGCGCTATCGGGCAAAACCGCCTTTAAAGCCTCACCGTCACGCAAATGCAAATGCCAGTCATCCGGGCGAGTAAGCGTCAAGGTATTGATAGTGGTCATGGGTGCTTAGACTAAAATTAAGGTTGAGATTGTTTTAATTGCAAGGCAAATTCGTACAAGCTGTTCTTTTTTTCCTGACTGATGTCAGCGGCCAATTTAACCGCTTGTTTTAAAGGCAATTCAGCCATGAGCAATTTTAACACGCGCGCAGCTTGCTCCGATATGCCCTCCTGGTCCACTACCGGCTCAGGCTCCACCAACAGCACAAACTCGCCGCGTTGCTGATTGGCATCGGCCGTTATCCAGGCCTGCGCCTCGGACAAAAGGCAAGTGTGTATGGTTTCAAAGGTTTTGGTTAGTTCTCGGGCAATGGTAATACGCCTGCCTGCCCCCAACACTTGCGCCATATCCGCCACACTAACAACGATACGGTGCGGCGCTTCATAAAAAACCAAGGTCACCGGCTGAGTTTTTAATGCCTCAAGCACATGGCGCCTAGCCGCACCGCTGGCAGGCAAAAATCCATGAAAGAAAAACCCATTTTGCACGATGCCACTTACCGACAAAGCCGCCACTACCGCGCTTGCCCCTGGAATGGGCACGACTTTAATCCCGGCCTGACGTATAAAATTCACCACCACGGCACCAGGATCGCTGATGCCTGGCGTGCCAGCATCCGTCACCAGCGCAATGTTTTCTCCTGCTTGCAGTTGCACCAACAACTTTGCCGCGGATTGGTGCTCATTGTGCTCGTGCACCGCGATCAATTTTTTACTGATAGCAAAATGCCCCAATAAGCCAGCAGTATGACGCGTGTCCTCGGCCGCAATGGCATCCACGGCTTTTAAGGTCTCCAATGCACGCAAGCTGATATCACTTAAATTACCGATAGGCGTGGCCACCACATATAATGTACCCAGCTCATTTCTAATCGATTCGTTCATAATGAAAGTTTAACGCCAAGCAGCGCTAACGCCTATGAAAATCAATCAAAATAATCCTGGCTTACCGGCTGAAAACTTAGCGGCCAGCTATTTGATTGAGCGCGGTCTAAAACTACTGGTGAAAAATTACCACAGTCGGTTTGGTGAAATTGATTTAATTATGCAAGACGAAAATACCCTGGTGTTCGTCGAAGTCAGGCTGAGAACAACGCAACGATTTGGTAATGCCGGCGCCAGCATTACCAAACAAAAACAAGCCAAACTGATACGCACCGCCTTACATTATTTGCAACAACATGGCCAAGTGGCTTGCCGCTTTGACGCTGTATTAATGAACAAAGCCGATGTCGACCACTTAGTGTGGTTACGTAATGCATTTGACGCATAAAAGGCGTATCATTCGCAAAAAATAGACGTGATGATCTAATTGCCCTTCAATTTCAAGGAGTCCACCATGCAGTTAAACAGCAACAACAGTGCCCTCAAACTTATCCTGTGCTTAGCATTCATAAGCCAACTGAGCGCTTGCGTACCAGTAGTGGTCGGCGGCGCAGCAGCAGGCGGTGCCATGGTAAGCGATAGACGCACTTCAGGCATATACGTGGAAGACGAAAACATCGAACTTAAAGCCCTAAAAATGATAGAAACGGACTTGGGTTCAACCGCCCACGTTAATGTCACCAGCTACAACCGCAATGTTCTCCTCACCGGCGAAGTACTCTCTGCCGAAGTAAAAGCAAAAGCGGAGAGCATGATCAAAACCATTACCAATGTACGCGGCATCACCAATGAAATTGCCATCGGTGAAAAATCGTCCATCAGCTCACGCAGCAATGACGCCTACTTAACCACCAAAATCAAAACCCAATTTGTTACGGAAAATAAATTTTCCGCCAACTACGTCAAAGTAATCACGGAAAACAATGTGGTCTATTTACTTGGCATCGTTACCAAATCCGAAGCCGATGCCGCTACTGAAATAGCCAGCAACACCAGTGGGGTACATAAGGTGGTTAAATTATTTGAATACCAACCGTAAACACAGCCAGCTCTCACTGTTACCCTAGGCTGATACACCCAACCTTTATAGACAAAAACCTTAATGACCAGCAATCAAAATACAACGCCCCCTACCGGGGAAATTATCATACAAAGCAACACGCGCGCCGGCAAACCTTTTCGCCCTAGCGATTGGGTAGACCGCATGTGCAGTAGCTATGCCTCCTTTGGTGAAGACCGCAAATTAAAATACTCACCCTACCTAAAACCGAAAGTGATGGGCGGGGTGCGTTGTTTGGCAGTGGACCTGAAACTAAAAACCGTGAACCCGGATGGCTACGCTCAACTCATGCATTTTGCCGAAGAAAATCAACTTAACATTGTCGACGGCCAAGGCAACAGCATCGCTGCACCTCAATAAAAATACCGCTAAACACTGGCCTGAAAAGGCTGTTTTGAATTTGCCCCTTCACTAAAACGGTTTTTTTCGTTACGATACGCATTCATTTAAAGTATTAATCCAATCGAGGTTTTCATGAGTGAACATATAACACACCTTAACGATGCGACTTTTGAGCAAGATGTGCTTCAGTCGCAACTTCCTGTTTTAGTAGACTACTGGGCAGAATGGTGTGGGCCTTGCAAAATGATTGCACCTATCTTAGATGAGATCGCTCAAGAATACGCTGGCCGACTAAAAGTGGGCAAACTGAATATAGACGACAACCAACTGACTCCACCGAAATACGGCATACGCGGCATTCCTACCCTAATGCTGTTTAAAAATGGCAACGTGGAAGCGACCAAAGTGGGTGCCTTGTCTAAATCACAATTAACCGCATTTATTGACAGCAACATTTAAACCCATTACGCTGTGCACATTATCGAGAATGTGCTTGATGTAAGCCCCTCAAATCAAGCACTTTTTCAAACCCTTCTTTCTATCTATCCCTAGCTTCAAACCTTCCCTAATCAAATCTTGTTTTAGTGAGCCTTCATGCACTTATCCGACCTTAAACATCTCCCCGTTACCGAATTAGTTGAAATGGCGATTGCCGACGACATAGACAATGCCAGTCGGATGCGCAAACAAGATTTGATCTTTGCCATCCTTAAACACAAGGCCAAAAAGGGTGAAAGCATTTTTGGCGATGGCACACTAGAAGTGTTGCAAGATGGCTTCGGATTTTTGCGCTCCCCTGACACCTCTTATTTAGCCGGCCCAGACGATATTTACGTTTCGCCTTCGCAAATTCGCCGCTTCAATTTGCATACCGGTGACAGCATACAGGGTGAAATTCGCATTCCTAAGGACGGCGAACGCTATTTTGCCTTGGTCAAAGTCGACGTGGTTAACGGTGAAGCCCCGGAAAACACCAAGCATAAGATTCTATTTGAAAACCTAACCCCACTCTTTCCAACTGTCCCGCTTACCTTAGAGCGCGACATTAAGGGCGTAGAAAACATTACCAGCCGCGTTATAGACATGATCGCGCCGATAGGCCGTGGGCAACGTGGCTTATTAGTAGCCAGCCCAAAAAGCGGCAAAACGGTGATGATGCAAAATATCGCCCATGCCATTACCGCCAATCACCCCGATGTGATTTTAATCGTGCTGTTAATTGACGAACGCCCTGAGGAAGTGACAGAAATGACGCGTTCGGTTCAAGGTGAAGTGGTGGCCTCAACCTTTGATGAGCCAGCGACACGCCACGTACAAGTGGCCGAGATGGTGTTAGAAAAAGCCAAGCGCTTAGTCGAACACAAAAAAGACGTGGTTATTTTACTCGACTCCATTACCCGCCTAGCCCGTGCTTACAATACCGTTATCCCATCATCCGGCAAAGTCTTAACTGGTGGGGTGGACGCCAATGCCTTACAACGCCCAAAACGATTCTTTGGTGCAGCCCGTAACGTTGAAGAAGGTGGCTCATTAACCATCATAGCGACGGCTTTGGTTGATACCGGTTCACGCATGGACGACGTGATTTATGAGGAATTCAAAGGTACCGGCAACATGGAAATCCATCTTGATCGCAAAATGGCTGAAAAACGCCAGTACCCTGCTATCAATGTTAATAAATCCGGTACCCGTCGCGAAGAGTTGCTTATCGAAAAAGACGTGCTACAGAAAATTTGGGTGCTACGCAAACTGCTTTATCCCATGGACGACATTGAGGCCATGGAATTCTTACTCGACAAGATTAAAGCCACCAAAAATAATGCGGACTTTTTTGACAGCATGCGTAGGGGCTAATCGGCTAGGTTTAATTTACAAGCTATCCTTGCATAGCAAGGAAAATGTAAATATAATGCCGGGTTCTTACGAAATCAGGTGCTAGCATCTGGCACCCATACATTTAAGTGCCGTATCATTCGGCAAAATTGAGGTTACTATTATGAAAGATGGAATTCACCCAGAATACCGCAACGTTGTTTTTCAAGACATCGGCGCAGACTTTAGCTTTATGACACGCTCAACCATAGCGGCCAAAGACACCATCAAGTGGACAGACGGTAAAGAATACCCGCTCGTTAAGATTGAAGTTTCATCAAAATCTCACCCGTTTTACACGGGCAAGCAAATGATTTTAGACACGGCCGGCCGTGTTGATAAATTCCGTAAAAAATACGGCATGTAATCTACGCCACTGTTGCAATAAAAAGCCAGCTCAACGCTGGCTTTTTTTGCGCCTTAAACTAGCCCACATGTCCGATTGGCACGCAGGCCATACATAACCCTATGGCTAACTGCCGCTATCAGTTAGAATCATCAAGGCAAATAAATAAATTACCCGCTCCCGGAATATTATGCGCTTTCAACTTGATCACGACTGGCAAGGCAATATGTCCACACCGCGCGCGCACTTGGGCGACAGTGTCAAAATCCAGTTGCTGCTGGTTTTATGTCTTATTTGGGTGCTATTAGGCTTAACTGGCCACGCCCCTTGGAAGCCGCTGGAATCCACCGGCATTAATATCGTTAAAAATATTCTGGATAATGGGCAGCTACTGGCGCCATTGGCCAGCGACTCCAGCGCCCTAGAAACACCCCCTTTATACTACTTGAGCGCCGCGGCGAGTGCGGAGCTGCTCTCCCCATGGCTAGCCATACACGATGGCGCTAGGCTAATCAACGCGCTGTGGCTATCCTTGATGTTGCTCATGGTAGGCCTAAGTGGCAGAGAATTGTGGGGCAATGGCGCAGGCCGCCATGCCACACTCATCATGCTGGGCAGCATAGGCTTGGTGGTGAGCGCGCACAGCTTAAGCGCCGAAGTGGCCGGCTTAACGGCCAGCGCAACGGGTTTTTATGCCCTGGCCCTAGCTAGACGTAGCCCTCGGCCTGCCAGCCTATTGTTGGCCACCGCCCTCTGCCTGGGATTTTTATCTTATGGGCTAATCACAGCACTCGCATTAATGAGCAGTGCTTTGCTATTGGCTTTAATGTTTAAACCATGGCGCAATCTCAGCTTCACAAAAGTACTCATGGTCGGCGTACTCCTCAGCAGTGTGCCCATCGGCCTATGGTTGCTCATGCTATACCGCGACCAGGCTAATTTGTTAAACGCTTGGTGGCTAGCCAATTTAAACAGTTTCAATCCATCGCATCATGTGTATTTTTTACGTATTTTACTTTGGTATGCTTGGCCAGCCTTGCCGCTAGCGTTATTAGGCCTATGGCACTACCGTCAACAATTACTGGTAAAAGCACGCTTCCAGCTCATCTTGGTATTTTTCACCTGCCATGTGTTTTTCTTAGGCTGGCTGGCATCGGCTCGCGACATCAACGCCTTACCCTTGCTGCTACCTTTAACGGTGTTGGCCGCTGGCAGCATAGAACACCTAAAACGCGGCATGGCCGCCGCCTTAAACTGGTTTGGGGTGCTTCTATTCGGCTTAATTGGCTCCCTTATTTGGCTGGGCTGGCTGGCGATGATGACAGGCTATCCGACTAAAATTAAACAGCGCATGGCCTTTTTATCGGGTACCGAACAGCTGCATTTTAGCTGGCTAGCCTTAGCGATGGCGCTCATCGTCACGGCCATTTGGCTATTTGTTTGCATACGCGCCAGACAAACCAACAAATCCACGGTAAGCAATTGGGCAGTGGGCATGACGTTTGGCTGGAGTTTGCTCATGACGCTGTGGTTGCCTTTGCTGGACTCAGCCAAAAGTTACCAACTGGTATTTTCCAGCCTAAATAAAGCCTTAACGAAAAATGACGATTGCATAAACAGTTTACACATTGAGCGACAACAAGGCTTATTGGTAAATTACTATACCGACATAAAATTAAAACCGGTGGAAAACGCTCAGCAAGCCGGCTGTGATTTACTTCTTGTTTTTGATCGAAAAGGCGGTGCGCCATTCCAGCCAGATGCGCATTGGCAAAACAGTTGGTCTGGCAAACGGCCTGCTGACAGAAAGGAAGGGTTTCGTTTATTTAAACGCATTCCCTAGCAGCACGCCATACTGCCGCAATTATTTAACCCTTAAATTTTCAAATGCGCGGCGATGGCTTTTTGTACCGCCCCATGCAAACCGACCCCGGCTTGCTCACTGACATGTTTAGCAATTTGTTGCCGCATAGCCAATGCCCAAAAACGGTTAATGTGTTCGGCTATGCCCTGTTCAGCTTGACTTGGATCCGGATAGGATTCGTAAAAATCGCCTATCTGATTAGCCATTGAAATTAAACGTTGTGTATCCATTTTGAATTACTCACCAGCCTCTGTCTAAACGCATTCATTGTAAAATTTTGTCGCCATGACTATACACCACAAAACGATGGTCTCGTGCAAAGCCCAGCAAAGTGAGGCCACATTGCTCAGCCACCCGCACCGCCAAACCCGTGGGCGCAGAAACGGCCACCAACATAGATAAGCCAGCACTGGCGACTTTTTGCACCATTTCAAAACTGGCACGGCTGGTGGTAATCACAAAACCGCTTCTATCCATTGCCCGGTCTTTAAGCGTGGATAGCGCTAAAGCGCCCAGTAGCTTATCCAGCGCATTATGTCGCCCTACGTCTTCGCGCACCAAGCTGATGCTGCCATCGGCTAAAACATAAGCACTGGCATGGGTGGCACCGGTGCGCTGTTGCATCACTTGATGGGATGACAAGGCCGCCAAAGCTCGGGCGATGCTCGCTGAAGAAAAACTAGCGGGATTATTTAATACCGCTGGGTAACGCATGGCTTGCGCCAAATTTTCTGCCCCACAGAGGCCGCAACCGGTTTTACCCGCCAAAGTGCGACGGCGCTCTTTTAATTGCATGAATTGCTCGTTGGCAATGCGGCAATGCAACTCTATGCCTTTTTCTTGCAAGACTATTTCGATGGCATACATCTCACTGGCGTGCTGCACTATGCCTTCACTTAAGGCAAAACCCAAAGCAAAATCTTCCAGATCTTGCGCCGTGGCCAGCATCACCGCGTGCGACACGCCATTGTAGACCATCGCCACCGGCGTCTCTTCGGCTAAGCAATCTTGCACCACTTGCAATTCACCAGCACGCCATTGCTGCACCGCAAATAAGCTGGTTGACTCGGTTAAAACAACGGACTTAGTCACTATTAATCGATTCTGGCGGCTTGTAAATCCCTGCCCGCAAAAGCCAATTGCGCTTCACTAAAAGACTTGTAATGCAATTGCCAATCCGACAGTTGATTCACCCGTGACACCTGCACCGCCGTCACCTTAAACTCTGGGCAGTTGGTAGCCCAATCGCTGTTCTCGGTGGTGATCACGTTAGCACCGGATTCTGGGTGGTGGAAAGTCGTATAAATAACACCCGCTTGCACACGCTCGCTTAATTGCGCACGTAATACGGTTTCACCCGCGCGACTGGCTATGCCTATCCAATCGCCGTCCTTGATGCCTCTTTCTGCGGCATCGTGTGGGTGTATCTCCACTACGTCTTCATGGTGCCAAGCCACATTTTTAGTGCGGCGGGTTTGTGCGCCTACATTGTATTGCGACAAAATACGGCCTGTGGTCAAAATCAATGGGTATTTAGCGTTGACTTTTTCCGTGGTGGGCACGTATTGGGTAATAAAGAACTTGCCCTTACCACGCACAAAACCATCGATATGCATGGTCGGCGTGCCGGTAGGATACTCATCGTTGCAAGGCCATTGTATGCTGCCAAGTTGATCCAATTTTGCAAAACTCACGCCCTTAAAGGTCGGGGTTAATGCCGCGATTTCATCCATAATTTCACTGGCATGCTGATAATGCATGGTATAGCCCAAGGCTTGGGACAGCATGGCGGTAATTTGCCAGTCTTCATAACCATCTGCACCCACATTATTCTTAGGTTCCATGACCCGGCGCACCGGCGAAATACGACGCTCGGCGTTGGTAAAAGTACCGCTCTTCTCTAGAAAAGACGCACCTGGGAAAAATACATGGGCAAACATGGCGGTTTCATTCAAGAATAAATCTTGCACAATCACGCATTCCATATTCTCCAAGGCGTGCGTGACATGCTGGGTATTCGGATCAGACTGCGCGATATCTTCACCCACGCAATACAAGGCTTTAAAACGGCCCTCGCCAGCCAAGTCCAACATATTGGGAATACGCAAACCCGGTTCGTCACTGAGCGGTCTGCCCCAAGCAGCTTCAAACAAGGCTTTAGCCGCTGGATCAGAAACATGACGGTAACCCGGGTATTCGTGTGGCATGGAGCCCATGTCACACGAACCTTGCACGTTGTTTTGACCGCGTAATGGGTTAATGCCCACGCCTTCACGCCCAACATTGCCGGTCGCCATGGCTAAATTGGCTATGCCCATCACCATGGTTGAGCCTTGCGAATGCTCGGTCACGCCCAAGCCATAATAAATTGCAGCATTGCCCCCCGTAGCAAACAATCGAGCGGCCTCCCGGATAAGCTTAGCGTCCACGCCCAACTCATCGGCCAAGGCTTCCGGTGAATTCTCTGGCTTAGCCACAAAATCACGCCACAATACAAACGAATCCCACTCACAACGTTCTTTAACAAAATCTTCTTTGACCAAACCTTCAGTCACCACCACATGCGCCAAAGCTGAAATTAAGGCGACGTTGGTACCAGGGCGTAAATTTAAATGGTAATCGGCACGGACATGCGGGGAACTCTCCACCAAATCAATCGCGCGCGGATCGGCAATAATCAGCTTAGCGCCCTCGCGCAAACGGCGCTTCATTTGCGAAGCGAACACCGGATGGCCATCGGTCGGGTTGGCGCCTATGATCATAATGACATCAGAATGCATAACAGAATCAAAGGTTTGCGTGCCGGCCGATTCGCCTATGGTTTGTTTAAGGCCATAACCTGTCGGGCTATGGCAAACACGCGCACAGGTGTCGACGTTATTGGTGCCAAACACCGCCCGCACTAATTTTTGCGTGACGTAGACTTCTTCGTTGGTGCAGCGTGAGGAAGTGATGCCACCCATGGCATCTTTGCCGTACTTGGCTTCTATGCGCTTAATCTCACTGGCCGCATAATTAATCGCCTCTTCCCAGCTCACTTGCTGCCATTCGTCTTTGATACTTTTTCGTATCATGGGCGTAGTAATTCTATCCTGATGGGTAGCGTAACCCCAGGCAAAACGACCTTTAACACAAGAATGGCCATGATTGGCCCCGCCATTTTTATTCGGCACCATGCGTATGACTTCTTCGCCCTTCATCTGGGCGTCAAAAGAACAACCGACGCCACAATAAGCGCAAGTCGTGGTCACGCTGTGCTCGGGCACGCCGTGGTCTATCACGGTTTTTTCGATCAAGGTCGCGGTAGGGCAGGCTTGCACACAAGCACCACAAGAAACGCATTCGGAATCCAAAAAGTTATTAACGCCTGCCGCTACTTTGGACTCAAAGCCGCGACCGCTAATGGTTAAAGCAAACGTGCCCTGGGTTTCCTCACAGGCGCGCACACAGCGTGAGCAAACGATGCATTTGCTGGGATCAAAAGTAAAATAAGGGTTGGATTGATCTTTTTCTGCCTTTAGGTGATTTTCACCATCGTAACCATAACGCACTTCACGTAAGCCGACTGCGCCTGCCATGTCCTGCAGTTCGCAATCGCCATTGGTCGCACAGGTTAAGCAGTCTAGGGGGTGATCCGAGATATACAATTCCATGGTGCCACGGCGGATATCGGCCAACTTAGCTGTTTGCGTGCGCACTTTTATGCCTTGAGCGACTGGAGTCGTGCAAGAGGCCGGATAACCACGGCGCCCTTCAATTTCCACCACGCATAAACGGCAAGAACCAAACGGCTCTAAGCTATCGGTTGCGCATAATTTGGGCACATTAATACCGGCTAAGATAGAGGCGCGCATGATAGACGTGCCTTCTGGTACGCTAATCTCTCTGTCGTCTATGCTCAGCGTTACTTGCGTATCGCTCAAACGCGCCGGGGTGCCGTAATCCAACTGATCGTCGTAATTGGTACGACTGTGCTCATGCTGATGATGCGTGTTACTGTATTTAATGTCGTCCATGACGCTCTCCTACACCGCTTAGGCCAAATTAAGCCGTGGCTTCCTTAATTTTAAAATCTTCTGGAAAATGGTTAATGGCACTCAACACCGGATACGGGGTCATGCCGCCCAAGGCACAAAGTGAGCCATTGAGCATAGTGTCACTTAAATCGCGCACCAACTTGATGTTGTTCGCGCTGTCCGTGCCGGCCATCACCTTGTCCATCACTTCCACCCCGCGGATCGAACCTATGCGGCACGGCGTGCACTTTCCGCACGACTCAATCGCACAAAATTCAAAGGCATAACGCACCATTTTCGCCATATCCACCGTATCGTCAAACACCACAATACCGCCATGCCCCAATACCGCCCAAATGGCGCTAAAAGCCTCGTAATCCAAAGGCGTATCGAATTGCGCCTCTGGCAAGTATGCGCCCAACGGTCCGCCTACTTGCACGGCCTTAATGGGCCGACCGCTGGCTGAACCACCACCATAATCATAAAGCAGTTCACGTAAAGTAATGCCGAACGCCAGCTCGATTAAACCGCCCTGCTTAATGTTACCAGCCAATTGTATGGGCAAGGTGCCACGCGAACGACCCATGCCATAATCCGCGTAGTATTGCGCGCCTTTATCTAAAATAATCGGCACCGTCGCCAGTGAAATCACGTTATTAACCACGGTAGGTTGGCCGAACAAACCTTCAATCGCCGGCAAAGGCGGTTTAAATCGAACCACGCCGCGCTTGCCTTCCAAGCTTTCTAATAAAGACGTTTCTTCACCGCACACATAGGCCCCGGCGGCCCGACGCACTTCCAAGTTAAAACAGTGGGCAGAACCGAGTATGTTATCGCCCAAATAACCAGCCTGCATCGCCTTAGCGATAGCCACATTGAGTACAGCAAGCGCATGCGGGTATTCTGAGCGCAAGTAAATGTAACCTTGCGTGGCCCCCACCGCAATGGCCGCAATGGTCATGCCTTCGATCAAGACAAAGGGGTCATTTTCCATGATCATACGATCTGAATAGGTGCCGGAATCGCCTTCATCAGCGTTACATACTATGTATTTTTGCTTAGCCTGGCAGCCTAATACCGTGTTCCATTTAATGCCCGTCGGAAAAGCTGCACCACCACGACCCCGTAAGCCGGAATCCGTGACGGTTTTAACGATGTCCGCAGCAGACAAAGCTAAGGCATTTTTTAAGCCTTTATAGCCATCGTGTGCTAAATAATCATCCAGTGAAACCGGATCGGTAATACCTACACGGGCAAAGGTTAAGCGTTGCTGTTGTTTGAGCCAAGGCAGCTCTTCTGTTAGCCCCAAATTCAATGGGTGGGCTTGGGCCGTGGCGGCAAGGCTGCTTAAGAAATCCGCGTCAAATAGGCTGCAGACGTCGGTCACTTTAACTGGCCCATACGCCACCCGGCCTTTATCGGTCGCGACTTCCACCATGGTTTCTAACCAGTAGAGGCCGCGCGAACCGTTACGCACTATGGTCACGGCTATGCCGCGCTTAGCCGCTTCTTGGCTAATGGCAGTCGCTACCTTTTCCGCCCCTACCGACAGCGCGCTGGAATCGCGTGGTATGTAAACTATCGTGCTCATACTAAACTTGCGCCTCCGCATTTTTTGCGGCGGCCAGCAAAGCGTCCAAATCCGCCTTGCTCACGCGTCCGTAAACTTCATCGTCCAGCATCACCGCGGGTGAAAGCGCGCAATTGCCTAGGCAGTAAACCGGCTCTAAAGTAACGCTTTGGTCCTCGCTGGTTTGATGGTAATCCAGCTGCAAGCATTGTTTAGCATGCGCTTCCAATGCCTCAGCACCCATGGCCTGGCAGGATTCAGCCCGGCATATTTGCAAAACATGCCGGCCCGGTTTATGCGTTTTAAAATGGTGATAAAA